>NZ_JBHSFT010000048.1:0-193709 GCF_042654105.1 Oceanobacillus aidingensis
CACCAAGGGGAACAAGCGATAGCGCGTTAGTCTAGGCAAGTGTACATTTTGATAAGACCTGAAATATTGGTGGGAAAACTATGTCGAGAAAAACTTGACACATACAAAATAACAGGGGCTATTGCGGTTTTTTAGAAAGTGATTTATACTAAGCCTATACAAAAAAGTGAATATAAAAAGCCTGCAAGGGGAGCCTTTGGCTGAGAGTGGACATTTTCTATGTTCTGACCCTTTGAACCTGTCAGTTAGCGCTGGCGTAGGGATTGTGGACTTTTTGATGGATATAAAAGCAATGTGTGAGTGGAGTTTAAGGTATTCTCTTAAAATGTATTTTTAAAGAATACCGCCATCAAGAAGACTCCCTTGGCATTGCTTTTTTGTTGTCTAAAAAAAGATTGTTCGATGTAAATGGGGGAGAGACGATTGAAGAATAAAACATTATTTTTAGTAGAAGTAGCTATTTTTACGGCACTTGCATTACTGCTGGACATTTTACCGTTAGGATTTAAGCTTTGGCCGCAAGGAGGCTCCGTTTCTTTTGCAATGATTCCTGTCTTCATTGTAGCCTTTCGCTGGGGTCTGAAAGGAGGTTTGTTGTCCGGTTTCCTTTGGGGAATATTACAGGTGGCAACTGGTACAGCTTATATCCTGCATCCCGTACAGGGAATCATTGAGTATGGATTAGCTTTTACGGTAGTAGGGCTTGCCGGAGTGTTTTCGAAGCAGGTTATCGAAAGCATGAAAAACAAGCGGGTAAAGAAATCCTTTGTCTATATATCCGTAGGTGTATTTCTGGGATCAGCTGCTCGTTTTATTTGTCATTATATTGCCGGAATGGTTTTCTTTGGTTCAGCCGTCGAAGGACAGCCGGCGTGGCTTTATTCATTAATATATAATTCATCCTATATGGTTCCATCCTTTATTTTAAGTCTTGTTATTGTGTTCCTCCTGTTTTATAAACAGCCGAGAACATTAGTTGGAAAAGTATAACAAAAGAAAACTCCCTCACACAAAAACCTGTAGCACATCTTGCTTCAGGTTTTTCTTAAACCATTATTTTTATTTGGATAGTTTTGTTAAGTTTTATTAACATTTACTTATGGAATAGGCGTTGAACGTGAATAATGGTAGAATAAAGAAAATAAAATATATAAAGATACATTCTCACATCTTCATTTAACAAAAAAAGGGAGCTTTAAAAGAAGGAATTTTTGTCTAAGAGAACGTATATATGAATAAGGGGGATTTTCTAAGTGGGAAAACAGATTCTAATTGTGGATGACGAGCAATCGATTGTTACTTTATTAAAATATAATATGGAAAATGCCGGATTCACAACAGAGGTAGCATACGATGGAGAAGAAGCCTATCAAAAAGCTGCTGCAGATAACTATGAGTTAATTATCTTAGATGTAATGCTTCCAAAACTGGATGGAATAGAAGTATGCCGGAAGTTAAGAAAGAATGATATTGATACACCGATATTAATGCTCACCGCAAAAGATGAAGAAATAGACAAAATCCTCGGTCTGGAGCTTGGCGCAGATGACTATCTGACAAAGCCGTTCAGCCCGAAAGAAGTCATTGCCCGCGTGAAAGCAATTATCAGAAGAACACAGCGTCCGCTCGAGAATCATTATCAAGCGCTACGGATAAAGGATTTAACGATTTACCCGGAACGTTATGAAGCAGAAATGAAAGAAGAATTGATTACTTTCACACGAAAAGAGTTTGAACTGTTGTACTATTTGGCTAAACATAAGGGAAAGGTCATCTCCAGAGATCAATTACTCAGCAGTGTGTGGGATTATGATTTTGTTGGAGATACGAGAATTGTAGATGTTCATGTGAGTCATCTGCGGGACAAAATTGAACCTGATTCCAAAAAGCCTGTTTATATTAAAACAGTCCGCGGATTAGGTTATAAATTGGAGGAGCCGGTTTAAATGCAAATATTATTTTCGAAACCCTTGTTTCCTAATATACTAGGTATCACGATTGTCCTGGTTTTATCGGGCTGGTTAATGGTACAAGCTCAAGGAAACTGGATATTTATCGCAGCAATTATTTTAGTGGAATTTTTAGTGATTTCCATTATATTTATGCAATTCTACAATAAATACACAAGACCGCTTAATAAAGCTTCAAAAACAGTAAATGAAATGATTAAAGGAAATTATTCTGCCCGTTTTAATAACAGTAATAGTGAAGAAATGGAGCAGTTAAGCAAAAATATCAATAAATTAGCACGAAATATGAATGAAATTACGATTCAGGAACAAATGCATGCCGAGCAATTAACTTCTATTATTGATAATATGAAAAACGGGCTTGCGCTGATTGATGAAAAAGGATACGTTCATCTGGTGAATCGAGGGTTTACGGAAATGTTTCAAGGAAAAGAGAAACAATACCGCGGTCATCTATATTATGAAGTATTTGAAAACGAGGCAATGCACGACGTTGTCCAAAAAACATTTCTGTATGAAGAGCCTGTCAAAGAACAATTTAAAAATAAGCGCGGTCTGACTAAAAACTATATGGAAGTGATTGCAGCTCCTATTTTTAATGAGCATAATATGATTAAGGGTGCTGTCCTGGTTATATATGATATTACGGAATTAAAGCGTTTAGAAAAAATGCGCAAAGATTTTGTTGCCAATGTTTCTCACGAGCTGCGTACACCAATAACTTCTATCCGGGGATTTGCGGAAACGCTAAAGGAAAAACAGCATGATGAAAAAGCAGCAGAAGAATTTATTGATATTATTTTTAAGGAAAGCCATCGATTACAGTTGCTTATAGAGGATCTGCTCGAGCTTTCCCGTTTAGAAAGAGAAGATTTTCAACTTCAAAAAGCAGATTTTAATGTCAAACAGATGATTGATGCGGTTTTGCCGTCTTTAGAACAAAAAGCAGAGAAAAAAGAGTTGCATTTTACGACATCTATTCCAGCTGATATTCATATGTATGCAGATGCAGAAAAATTGAAACAGGTTATTATCAACCTTGCAGACAATGCAATTAATTATACGTCATCAGACGGAAGCGTTAGTCTAAACGTCTCTGAAAAGAATAATCGAGTGTTGTTTTCAATCGAAGATACAGGAATCGGGATTGAAAAAAAGGCTATCCCAAGAGTATTTGAACGATTTTACAGAATGGATAAGGACAGAAGCCGGAATACTGGAGGAACAGGACTTGGACTTGCAATTGTGAAGCATATTGTAGAGGTTCATCAAGGGGAGATTGTTGTAGAAAGCGAAGTGAATAAAGGAACTGCTATTCACGTTTATATTCCGAAAGATTAAGTCATCACTAGCGTTATAGTGATGGCTTTTTTTCTGCGGGGGGCTTCCCTCCGTGCTTTCCCACGATGGACAGGGCGTCCTAGAGTCGGCCGTTGGTCAAAGGACGTGACCGTTCTTAGCTGGCCAGGAGTCTCCATGATTCTCCTTCGCTGATTAGTCTTATTGCTATCTACTAGTATTAAATATAATTTTTATAAAATTCATTAACCTGACCACATTGCTGCTCTTTATCTTCCCACCGAAGACCATTGCGCTTTTGGTTCTGAAAGATATCGATGTCATATAGAGACGAGTTTAACTGGTTATGCGATGTGTACAGATTGGAAAAACTATGTAATAAGAACGTGTGCATTATGAAGTTTTCCCCAAACATGATAAAATGAAGTTACTTAAACAGTTGATAGATAAAGGAGACGGAATTATGACCAAAAAGCTAATTCTAATGGATGGCAACAGTATTATTTATCGTGCTTTTTTTGCTCTGCCATTATTGAATAACGAAAAAGGCGTCTATACGAATGCCGTTTACGGATTTACTACGATGCTGCTCCGTATTTTAGAGGAAGAGAAGCCAACGCATATGCTCGTGGCCTTCGATGCAGGGAAAACAACATTTCGCCATCAAACCTATAAAGAGTATAAAGGAGGACGCCAAAAAACACCTTCAGAGCTTTCTGAACAATTTCCAGTCTTAAAAGAGCTGCTGGATGCTTTTGACATCAGGCATTACCAGTTAGATCAGTATGAAGCAGATGATATCATTGGCACATTATCAAAACAGGCAGATGATAAAGACTGGGAAGTAACCGTTATTTCTGGCGACAAGGATTTACTGCAGCTTGTTTCGGATCACGTGACGGTCAGTGTAACCAAAAAAGGAATCAGTGAAATTGAAAAATATACACCGTCTTATCTTCTTGAGAAAATGCAGGTAACGCCTGAACAGATTACTGATTTAAAAGGACTGATGGGAGACAGTTCAGACAATATCCCGGGAGTGCCGGGTGTCGGTGAAAAAACAGCAACGAAGCTGTTAACACAATTTCATACGTTAGAGAAGGTTTACGAGAATCTGGACGATGTAAGCGGGAAAAAGCTTAAAGAAAATTTAACAAACCACCAAGATGATGCGCTAATGAGTAAAGATTTAGCAACAATCAATCGGGACTCGCCCATCGAGGTTAGTCTGGATGATGTTATTTATGAAGGCTACTCTGCCGCTTCCGTCCGTCAAATGTTTATGGATTTAGGCTTCCAATCTCTGTTGACGCGTCTTGCCGGCTCCGACGAAACGGAAGAAGAGGCGATAGAGCATAAAGAGATTCAATATGACATAGTGGAAGAAATAACGGAAGATCTATTTTCAGAGGAAGATGTACTCGTAATAGAGATGTTGGGTGAAAATTATCATACAGCTCAAATAGAAGGTATTGGCATTGTCAACGCCGATAAAAAAAGCTTCATACCTACTTCGGTTGCGATGGACTCGCCTATTTTCAAAAAATGGGCAGAGGACCCTCAGAAAAAGAAAATTGTATTTGATGCTAAGCGGACAAAAGTTGCCTTATTACGGAACGATATACAAATAGAAGGCATAGTGTTTGATGCGCTGCTTGCTTCTTATTTAATCAATCCTGCTGAAAACAGTCATGATATACCTGCTATTGCAAGCAGAAAAGGAAAATATGACGTATCCTTTGATGAAGAGGTTTATGGAAAAGGCGCAAAACAAAAGGTTCCGGAAGAAGCAATTCTCAGTGAGCATGTGATCCGGAAAACCAATGTACTGCTTGAATTATATCCGGCGATGGAGAAGGAATTAGAGGATAATGAACAGGCGAAATTATTAAAGGAATTAGAAATGCCGCTTGCTTTGATTCTTGCTGAGATGGAGCATCAGGGTGTTTTAGTAGATGTGGACCGGCTGAAAGAAATGGGAGACGATTTAAAAGAAAGGCTCAGCAATTTAGAAAAAGAAGTATATGAATTAGCTGGCAAGGAATTTAATCTGAACTCACCGAAGCAGCTCGGGCCGGTGTTATTTGAAGATTTAGGGCTTCCTGTAATCAAGAAGACGAAGACTGGTTACTCTACGGCAGCAGATGTTTTGGAACAGCTGGCAGATCAGCACGAAATAATTCCTAAATTACTTTTGTACCGTCAGTTAGGGAAGCTGCAATCAACCTATATTGAAGGCTTGCAAAAGGTGGTCCGTAAAGATACGCATAAGATTCATACACGCTTTAATCAGGCTTTAACACAGACAGGCAGATTGAGCTCAGTTGATCCCAATTTGCAAAATATCCCTATCCGTCTGGAGGAAGGCAGAAAGATACGGCAGGCGTTCGTCCCATCTCGAGAAGGCTGGAAAATGTTTGCTGCTGATTATTCGCAAATCGAATTACGGGTACTTGCCCATATTGCAGGGGATGAGAAATTGATTGCTGCCTTTAAAAATGATTTAGATATTCATACACAGACAGCAATGGATGTATTTCATGTCGAGAGAGACGAAGTCACCTCGGGTATGCGCCGGCAGGCAAAGGCTGTCAACTTTGGGATTGTATATGGAATCAGTGATTATGGACTATCCCAGAACTTAGGGATTACTCGGAAAGAAGCGAAACAATTCATCGAACGGTATTTTAAGAGCTATCCAAGCGTTAAAGAATATATGGATGACATTGTTGTTGAAGCAAAGCAAAAAGGCTATGTATCCACACTGATGAACCGTCGCCGTTACTTGCCTGATATTACGAGCAGGAACTTTAATGTACGCAGTTTTGCGGAAAGAACAGCGATGAATACACCTATTCAGGGAAGTGCAGCGGATGTAATCAAAAAAGCAATGATTGATTTAGACCATCGAATGAAACAAGAAAAACTGCAGGCCAAGCTTTTATTACAGGTCCATGATGAATTGATATTAGAAGCACCGGAAGACGAGATTGAAATCTTAAAGGAAATCGTTCCAGAAATGATGGAAAAAACGGTTGACATTTCTGTTCCGCTCAAGGTCGATTATTCTTATGGAGAAAGCTGGTTTGACGCGAAGTAAGGGGAAGGGAAAATGCCGGAATTACCAGAAGTAGAAACCATTAAAGAGACGTTAAAATTGCTTGTTCAAGGAAAGACGATTGAAAAAGCAGATGTTCTTTGGGCAAATATAATAAAACAGCCGGATGATGCGGAGATATTCAAGCATCTGCTGGAAGGACAAACCTTTCAACAAATAAAAAGAAAAGGGAAGTTTCTGCTTTTTTATCTAGATGAATATGTGCTTGTATCCCATTTACGAATGGAAGGAAAATATCGGTTGCATCAGCCGGGAGAAGAGATAGAAAAGCATACGCATGTTGTCTTCCATTTAAAGAATGGAGAGACATTGCGTTATAACGATGTTCGTAAGTTTGGAACCATGCATTTATTGGCCAAAGGGAGTGAATTCACGCAGGCTCCTTTAGCTGCGCTTGGCCCCGAGCCGTTTGAAGAAGCATTTACGACGGATTATTTTTACGAAAAGCTGAAAAAATCCTCCCGGTTTATTAAAACGGCGCTTTTGGACCAAAATCTGGTCACGGGGCTTGGAAATATTTATGTTGACGAGACGTTATTCCGTTCCGGGATCCACCCGTTAACAAAATGCAATGAACTGACAAAAAAAGAAGCGTCTGTTATTCGTTCTGCAGCCATTGAAACTCTTCAAGAAGCTGTGAAAGCTGGTGGTACGACCATCCGAAGCTACGTAGACAGCCAAGGGAATATGGGAATGTTTCAACAGGTTTTATATGTTTACGGTCAAGATAAGAAGCCATGTAAAACCTGTGGGGAAGAAATTATAAAAATGAAGGTTGGCGGACGGGGAACGCACCTATGTCTTCATTGCCAGCCGCAAAAAAAGGTGAATGTTTTATGAGTTTAGTGATTGGATTGACCGGAGGCATTGCCAGCGGGAAAAGCACGGTAGCGAAAATGTTTACAGCATTAGATATCCCGGTAATCGATGCGGATGTGATAGCGAGAGAAGTCGTGGAGCCTGGAGAAGCATCTTATAAAAAGATTATCGAGGTATTTGGCAAAGACATAGTAGGCGCAGATGGGTCGATTGATCGCCCGAAGCTGGGATCTATTATTTTTTCAAATGAAGAAAAAAGAGAACAATTAAACCAAATTGTTCACCCGGCTGTCCGCCAACGGATGCTGGCGAAAAAAGAAACGTACACAGAGCAGGGAGAAAAATGCATTGTGCTGGATATGCCGCTGCTGTTTGAAGGCAAGCTGGCTTCTTTAGCGGATAAAACAGTCGTCGTGTTTGTAGATGAAGCAACACAGTTAGAGCGTTTAATGGAAAGAAATCAGCTTCGTGAACAGGAAGCAATGGACCGGATTAAATCACAGATGCCATTAGCAGAAAAGGCAAAGCTTGCTGATGAAGTAATTGATAATAATCATTCCGTGGAAGAAAGCAAGAAGCAATTATTTGATTTGCTGAAAAAATGGGAAGTAATGGAATAGGTGAGTGAAAAGACACTATCTGAACGGTAATTTACACCGTTCAGATAGTGTTTTTTTATATCAGAAAAAGAAATGCTGAAAATGGTTCTGGAAAAAAGAAGAAAAAAAATCTTTGTCATGGTCAAAATATGTATCCCCCTGTTTAAATGGACATCCATCTGTTCCTTACAAAGGATATTCAAAAAATGTGTGAAACATTTTAATATTTAATGACACACTTTCTCTTATATGTGTTATACTAATTACAACAAAAGATAAAAAGTATAACATTTTCGGGAGGAAGATAGTGCTTATGGAAAAAACGCGTATTGCAATTACAGGTTTTGGTCGAATTGGTAGAATGGTTTTTCGTCAAGCAATGGAAGAGGAGCATTTAGAAGTTGTTGCCATTAATGCGAGCTATCCTTCAGAAACGCTTGCTCACTTAATTAAATATGATAGTGTCCATGGTCCTTTTAATGGAGAAGTGCAAGCGCTGCCGAATAAATTGATTGTTAACCGGAAGGAAGTTCTTTTGGTGAATTTCAGAGAACCGGAAAAATTACCATGGGAAGACCTTGAAATTGACGTTGTTATCGAAGCAACTGGCAAATTTAACACAAAAGAGGCAGCTGGGCGTCATCTGCAGGCTGGAGCAAAAAAAGTAGTCATCACCGCTCCTGGAAAAGAAGTGGATAAGACAATTGTTATTGGTGTAAATGAAAATGATTACAATCCAGAATTAGATGATGTTATCTCGAATGCATCTTGTACAACCAATTGTTTAGCTCCTGTGGTTAAAGTAATTGATGACCACTTTACGATAAAGAACGGATTAATGACGACTGTTCATGCATATACAAATGATCAAAAGAATATTGATAATCCGCATAAAGATTTACGCCGGGCAAGAAGCTGCACGCAGTCTATCATTCCGACAACGACCGGGGCTGCTAAAGCGCTTGCAGAAGTGCTGCCTCAGACGAAAGGTAAATTACATGGAATGGCATTGCGTGTACCAACACCTAATGTATCATTGGTAGATTTAGTAATTGATATTGAAGAAGATGTTACGATAGAAGAAGTGAATGCTTTATTCAAACAAGCATCAGAAGGAAGTATGCGTGGGATTATTCAATATTCGGATGAACCTCTGGTTTCTATTGATTATACTACAAGCACTTATTCTGCAACCATTGATGGGCTCTCCACGATGGTGATGGATAATAATAAATTAAAGATTATTGCTTGGTATGATAATGAATGGGGCTACTCTAAACGTGTTGTCGATTTAGTCAGCTATGTAGGTTATAGACTGGAACAGAAAGTGCGTTTAACATCATAGAACGATATAAAAGGGAAGCGGGTTTCTATATCAGCTTCCTTTTTCCCGAAAAGAGATTCTTATAACAGCAGAAAAACATCCGCTTGAGCGTTTATGCGGATGTTTTTCTGTCTTATACTTTAAATTTCTGTGTCTCCTCCTGCAATCCTTGAGCAGTTTCACTTAAGGAGGTGGCGACATGGGCAACTTCATTCATCGTTGCAGATTGTTCTTCCATTGAAGCGGCAATCGTGTCAATATTGCCAGACATGACCTGTGATCCGGTTGAAATTTCTGTAACGGAGGCAGAAACTTGTTCTGCGCTTGCTGAAAGCTCCTGTGAGGTTGCTGAAACCTCCTGGATTTCGTGTGTCATTCCTTGGACAGCAGTCACAATCGCTTCAAAAGATGTTCCGGCCTCAGTAATAACCTCTACTCCTTTTTGAACAGCAGGTAAAGCAGTTTGCATGGCTTTCTCCACATTTTCTGTATCATTTTTGATTTCTGTGGTTAACAGACTAATAGAGCTGGCTGATTTTTTGGATTGCTCAGCTAGCTTGCGTACTTCATCTGCTACAACTGAAAAACCTTTTCCTTGTTCACCTGCACGGGCTGCCTCAATCGCTGCATTTAATGCTAATAGATTGGTTTGATCTGTGATATCAGTAATGACCTTCGTAATATTTTCAATTTCTTCGGTTTGTTTTGCCAGTTTCAGCACAAGATCATTGACAGAAGAAGCAGATTCATTTATGTGATTCATTTGCTGCTGAGCGTCCCCGATAACCAATGTTCCATTTTGTGCGGCTTCACTTGTTTCGCTGGAAGAAGCATGAAGTGACTGCGCAGCTTCAGCAATTCGCTGAACACCCTGAGCGGTTTCTCCCATTGCAATGGAGCTTTCATTTGCGGCGTGTGCTGCAGTTTGAGAAGTTTCCGCAGTCTCCGCAGCCTGCTTCGTCACTTCTTCCGTTGTTGCAGATGCTTCTTCAGCGCTTGCTGAAAGCTCTTCGGATGATGCACCCAGCTGTTCCGCATTGTGTTGAATACGCATAATTAAGTCCCGGGTATTATTTTTAGAAGCATTGAAAATTGCAGCCAGCTGACCTAGTTCATCTTTAGATTTAACAGCTATATCCTCTGCAGATAGATCACCATCACCAAATTTCCTTGCAACATCCATGACACTTACTAATGGGGCTGTGATAGAACGGCGAACATAGAACATTAAACCAATACCAATGAGTATACTTGCACCCAGAACAACGAATGAAATAACCTGGGCAGTAACAATGGCAGAGCTTATTTCGCTATCGATATTATCCATTTGTCCAGTTTGATAGATTTCCATTTCTTCAGCTGCATCAAGCATAGCAGTGTTGATATCCTGTACAGTTGTATTGACGATTTCTGTCGCCTCTTCGATATTCCCATTTTCCACATCAGCTATAATATCTGGCATTGCCTCATTGAAATCATTATTCGGGGCATTAGCCTGATCCCAATATGATCTCATTTCCTCAGATGCTAAATAGCCTTGTAATTCATCTAAATTGCCGTCAAGGTCTGCAGCGACAGCTATAAGATTCTCTCTATGGATATCTTCCTCCGGTTCTAAAATCATTGAACGGGTATGGAGCGCCTGCATCGCAACATCATAGCGGATATTTTCAATTAACATAAGCTGCTCCAGGCGTGAATCCATTGCCTCCCCTACATCATTTTCAATGTTTTTCAAATTCATGATGCTGCTTCCAACAGAAACAGCCAATAAAACAATTAATACAGTAAAAGATAAATTCAATTTCTTTCCTACACTCATTAAAACATACTCCTTCTTTTTTAAAATGACATCTTTATGGATAATGGCTTTCTTAATTACTTTATCGGTTGTTGTTGAACAATATGTAATAAGTCTTTATGACTATTTCATGAGAATAATACCAAGAAATTTAAACGGGTTTATGTTCTATAAATGTCTTTTTAATGTGCTTATATTAAATCCGCAGTTTACTCTATTTTGGGAAAGTAGTTTAAATGTACAAATCATGTTAAAATAATATATACGTATATGTATGTATTTATATGTTTAAAAGAATTGGAAGATACGGTAGAATAAATACGCTGCAATGCTGTTTACAGAGAAAAGAGATGCTTGTAGAATAGTTTTTTATAGCGATGAATATAGGATGTGTATGTTTATGTCAATAGGGTATAAAATGAAACGTTTTTTTAGTAATCATGCAGAAACAAGTGATCATCATATAGATGCAAGCTTAAAAACCAGATATTATAAAGCGAGTAAGAATACTGTTATTCAGGAACTAGAGACGTATTTTAATGGAAGCTCTGACTTTTCGATTCATGCCAGCTCGGAGCAGCATGGGGAGATTAGTGCTGTCAGTAAACGAGGTAAAAAAGTTTTCATTATTGCTACAGTCATTATGGTCCGGCCGTATTATACAGCGCTTGACTTTTCAGTGACTACAGAAACACCTCTCCAGATAGATTTAGGTTACAGTAATAAAATCATAAAAAGAATGTATCAGCATGTGAATGAACAATTACCATTAATAGAAGGGTAAATGAAGAAGGAGTGAACGAAATGCGTTGTTCTAACTGCAATAATAAAAATACGAAAGTGTTAGATTCTCGTCCAATTGAAGAGGGAGCAGCTATACGCAGACGCCGGGAATGTGAGAAGTGCGGATTTCGTTTTACCACTTTTGAACGGATTGAAGAAGTACCACTCATTGTTGTGAAAAAAGATGGCATGCGTCAGGAGTTTTCAAGGGAAAAACTTACCAGAGGGATTATCAGAGCTTGTGAGAAACGCCCTGTGGCGATAGATACGATAGAAAATATTGCTTTAGATGTAGAAAAGAAATTACGGAATGAAGGGAACTCAGAGGTTTCCAGTCATAATGTAGGCGAAATGGTGATGGAAAGACTTGCTGAGGTGGATGAAGTATCTTATGTCAGGTTTGCTTCTGTCTATCGTCAATTTAAGGATATAACTGTTTTCTTGGATGAGTTGAAAGAAATTATCAAGACAGATAAACAAACACAGGAAGAATAAAATAAAGGATGGGTTGAAATGAATGTAATCGGAAAAATCCTTCCTATTGATGGGTACCATGTTGTTATGGATGAACAGCCTTTCATTGATTTTAATGCATCATTGACGCATTTTTATCAGCCGTTGATTGGGATTCAGGCAATTTCGTTATACTATACATTATTTTATGAGGTAGATTATGCGCAAAAAGTGCAGACACATCATACATTAATGACATATTTGAATTTAACGCTGGATAATATTTACCGTGCACGTATAAAATTGGAAGCTATCGGGTTATTAAAGACCTATAAACGAAGAGAGGACAACAGAGATTATTATACTTATAGTGTGCAGCGTCCTTATTCCCCCAATCAATTTTTGGGAGAACCTATGCTGTCCCAGCTATTATTACATCATATAGGAGAACAGAAATATAATGAGCTTTATGCTCGTTATGTAAAGGACAGCATCGCTTATGGGGAAGAGGTAACAGCTGATTTTAATGAAGTGTTTGATACGATTACACCTTCTTCGTCTGCTGTTCTGAATATGGAAAATGAAAAAGAAAATAGAGAAACGGATTTAATGGATTTTTCATGGATAGAACAGTCGCTTCGTCAGCGGTTTATTCCGGCTGAAAAAGTTTTACATTCTGTAAATAAAAAACTCATTTATCAGATGAAGGTATTATATGATGCAGAAAGTATAGAAATAGAAAAAGCACTTTTATGGGCACTTGATGAAGATAACCAATTGAATCAGGAAGAATTTAAATCTGCTTGCCATGATATGTTTATCTCCCGTAATAATGGACAGGCTATCCGTTTAAACGAAAAAATGGCAGCTGTTGATACGCAAGTTTCTATGAAGCAGCCTGCGACAAAAGAAGAGCAGCTGATTCACGAGCTGGAGAACATATCACCAAAGCAGTTATTGGAGGATTTATCTGACGGAAACCATGCTTCGGAGCAGGATATTAAAGTAGTCCGGGAAGTGATGACTAAACAGGGGCTGCCAGCTCCTGTCATGAATGTACTGATTCATTATGTTCTGCTGCAATCCAATATGAAGCTGTCTAAAGCGTATATGGAAACCATTGCTGGCCATTGGTCAAGAGTTGGATTGAAAACAGCAAAAGATGCCATGAACTTTGCTAAACAAGAACAGGAAAAATATAAATCATCCAAAAGTAAACCAAGGAAAAGTAATAATTATAATTATAATAACAACTATAAAAAAGAAGTTGTTCCGGACTGGTTTAATAACCGGAAAAAGACACCATCAAAAAATACAACAGACAGCAATATAAGCGAACAAGAGCAGCAGGAAATTGAAGCTAAGCTGCAAAAATATTTAAATGAAAGCTGAGATGAAAAGGAGGGATAATAGGTGAAACCGATACAATCCGAATTAAAAGCATGGATGGACAAAAATGAGAACTTCAAAACCAATTACACTAGAATAAAAAATGAAATTCTAAGTGATCCCTCTGTTAAAGCATTTTTGCGTGACCATCCGGAACTGACTGACCACGATATTGAAAAGAATTTAATGCGGCTCTATGAATATAAATCACAATCGAAACAATGTGACCGTTGTGCATCTTTCGGAGAGTGCCAGAATTTGATGCAGGGTTACTCTCCGGTATTAAGTATGGATAAAAATGAAATTAGACTGAGCTATGAAAAATGTCATTCACGTATTCAGGTTGAGGAACAGGAAGCACAACAGAAGCTTTTTCAGAGCCTTTATATGCCGAAGGAGATTTTAGAAGCAAAAATGTCAGAAGTGATCCAAGATAAGTCAAGAATTTCAGCTATTGGTGAGATTATCAGCTTTTTAGAAGAAGCAAAAAGCGGGCTGCCGAAAAAAGGATTGTATCTTCATGGATCATTTGGAATTGGAAAAACCTATTTGCTCGGCGCGATAGCAAATGAGCTGAAAAAGAGAAATTACTCTACTACCTTGATTTACATGCCAGAGTTTGTCCGGGAAATAAAAGGTTCCTTTAAAGATGATTCATTTAACGAAAAGATAGATTTCTTTAAGAAAGCGGATGTGTTAATGTTAGATGATATTGGAGCGGAATTGCAATCTGCCTGGTTTCGGGATGAAGTGTTGGGCTCCGTACTGCAATACCGGATGATGGAAGGCTTGCCTGTCTTTTTCTCCTCCAATTTTGATTTGAATGAACTGGAGAAAGAATTGGCAAGCACCAGAAACGGTGTGGAAGAAGTGAAAGCCGGCCGGATTATTGAGCGGATTAAGCAGGTTAGCAGCGTGGTAAAAATGTCCGGTAAAAATAGAAGAGACGAATAACGATTTGAACACACATGATTCACAATCTGCCTTCATAAAAAAAGATTTCCGCTCAGATACGGAAATCTTTTTTTATGAACAGGAAACGTAGGTAAAAAGCTAGAGGGTTTCATGGGGGAGTAAACCTAACAATATTGTCAGGTTAATGAATTTTATTAAATTTGATATAGATAGTAATAAAACCTGTCTAGCGGAGGAAAAACACGTAGACTCCTATGGGAAAGCGTAGTGTTTTTCCGTAGCGGCCGCACTAACCTGACAACATTGGTAATCCTGAACCCCAGAAATATACACCGTTTTCCGCAGCCCCCAAGCTCATTTCCTTTAAAGAAAACTTGCTGACTGGCAGGGTTATCAAACATGGTTTGGTTTCAACTTTTCTTATACTACATGACTTTCATTTGCTAGTCTGACTAGTTTACGCATTTTTATATAACCTTGTCCATATAATTGTAACAGTTTGTAAGTGGATGAGGGTGATATGTATTGTTGGAACTGTATTTTGAATCGGATAAAGAAGTAACGGTTTTTCGTAATCAGTTGACTCCATATAAAAAGCAGATCAGAGTACATCAACAAACAAATGCCTGGAGCAGCAGATTAAGGCTGGAAGGTGATTTAACAGAGAAGGAGTTCATCCATGTGATAAGCTCCGTGATGGCAGAGGTTTTTATAGAAGAGCATCTTTCTGACATCATTATTGGTAAGATTACCGATAATTATTATTTTTCAGATCCGGATGAAATCAACCGTATTTATGATTTTTCTATGTGGATTTTGTTTGAAACAGATTCAGACAATCAGTATTTGCGAGAACATGTGAATACTATAAAGCTTTTGCAGGATATTTTTTTTCGTCATTTAAAAGAACATAAAAGCATTCATTTTAGTGCAATATTGCATTTTCGGCTTGCTTCCTTTTTAGAATTTGTCCACGAATGTGTCGGGAAAGCAATTGAAGAATTTAAACGGGAAGAGGATCATCAGGCATTTATAGATATGCTCCGTCATTATATCGAGAAAAAAGATCCCTGTGTTGATTTGGTTTATATCGAACAGGGAGAGAATTTTATTTTTTATAATGATAAAGGAGAAGTAATTTCTAAAGATATGCTGCGTATGTGGATGTTTCAAGCACCGTTATATGCATTGGGCCTGCATGAAAATGAATTTAATTTAAGTCCGCTTATTGCCATGTCGCCAGCAAAAATAAAAGTGTATGGAAATGATCCGGACGATCCGAAAATCATGACAATAACAAATATCTTTCAAGAAAGGGTGGAATTTGAAACGGAAGGAACTTCTATCCTGTCTCGCGGAGAATAATCCATTGGACTTGCTTTTCAAACCTGAAAGGAATATAATACGAATAGAGTTTGAAAATAAGCTGCTGAGATGAGGACAACATTATTTCCTGATTACGTACTCAGAGAGGGAAGTCATTTGGCTGCAAGCTTCCTTTCGTGAAGAAATAATTACCGCCTCGGAGCATTGCTGCTGAAACGATTGAAAGTAGGCAGTAACGTCCTATCTGCGTTAAAGATCAATGAAGCTGAGGATAAGAGGATTCGTTTATCTTCAGGAATTTGGGTGGAACCACGGCATAAAACGCTCGTCCCTTTGCATAGCGCAAAGAGATAGAGCGTTTTTTTACATTTGATAAAGGAGTTCGATGAACATGGCTGATTTAACAATTATTTTTCCAGATGGAGCTGAAAAAGCCTTTCCGGAGGGAACAACAGGAGAAGATATTGCTGCTTCTATTTCTTCAGGTTTAAAAAAGCAGGCACTTGCAGTTAAATTGGATGGAGAGCCTGTAGATTTACGCCGTCCTCTTCCAAAGGGCGGAAAAATTGAAATTATTACGTATCGTGACCAAGAAGGCTTGGAAATAGCACGTCACTCTACAGCCCATTTATTAGCGCAAGCTGTAAAACGCTTGTACCCTAATGTGCAATTAGGTGTCGGTCCAGTGATTGAGGAAGGCTTCTACTATGATATTGATATGGAGCATACCTTAACTCCGGAGGACCTTCCGAAAATAGAAAAAGAAATGAAACGGATCGTGGACGAGAACTTAGAAATAACTCGTGTAGAAGTATCTCGTGATGAAGCAAAAGCCCGCTTTGCAGAAATTGGTGATGACTTAAAATTAGAATTGCTGGATGCAATCCCTGAAGATGAAACAGTAACCATATACGAACAAGGGGAGTTCTTTGATTTATGCAGAGGAGTGCATGTTCCTTCTACCAGTAAAATCAAAGCATTTAAATTATTAAGTATTTCTGGCGCTTATTGGCGTGGAGACAGTAATAATAAACAGCTGCAGCGTATTTATGGAACCGAATTTGAGAAAAAATCACAATTAGAGGAATATCTGCAAATTTTGGAAGAGCGTAAAGAAAGAGATCATCGGAAGCTTGGGAAAGAGCTTGGTATTTTCACCGTGTCGCAAAAAGTAGGACAGGGTCTGCCATTATGGCTGCCAAAAGGAGCAACTATTCGTCGTAACGTGGAGCGTTATATCGTTGATTTAGAAGAACGCTTAGGTTATGACCATGTGTATACACCTGTTCTTGGTAATGTAGAGTTGTATAAAACAAGCGGACATTGGGACCATTATCAGGAGGATATGTTCCCGACTATGGAAATGGATAATGAAGAGCTTGTATTGCGTCCAATGAACTGTCCGCATCATATGATGGTTTTCAAAAATCAACTATGGAGCTACCGTAACCTGCCTGTCCGTATAGCAGAGTTAGGAACCATGCATCGTCATGAGATGAGCGGGGCGCTTGCCGGTCTGCAGCGTGTCCGGGCAATGACATTAAATGATGCGCATATTTTTGCTCGCCCGGATCAGTTAAAAGAAGAATTTATCCGCGTGGTAGAACTGGTTCAGCGTGTTTACAAAGACTTTGGAATCGATGACTATTATTTCCGTCTTTCCTATCGTGACCCAGAAGATAAGGAAAAATATGTAGATAATGATGCCATGTGGGATAAAGCGCAGGCAATGCTGAAGGAAACCATGGAAGATATGAACTTGGAATATGTAGAAGCAGAAGGAGAAGCTGCTTTCTATGGTCCGAAGCTGGATGTGCAGGTGAAAACAGCATTAGGAAAAGATGAAACATTATCTACAGTGCAATTGGACTTTCACTTGCCAGAACGTTTTGACTTAACGTATATCGGAGAAGACGGAAAAGAACATCGTCCCGTTGTTATTCACCGTGGTGTTGTTTCTACGATGGAACGCTTTGTTGCATTTCTTATTGAAGAGTACAAAGGGGCTTTTCCTACTTGGCTTGCTCCCGTACAAGCAAAAATCATTCCGGTATCTTTGCAGGCGCATCTTGATTTCGCTAAAGAGGTGGAGGATAAATTACGCCAGGAAGGTGTCCGTGTTGAATTAGACAGCCGTGATGAGAAGCTGGGCTATAAAATACGTGAAGCACAGACACAAAAAGTTCCATTTGCCCTTGTTCTGGGAGATAAGGAATTGGAAGCAAACAGTGTGAACTATCGCCGTTACGGTGAACAAGATACAGAAACACTTCCGTTTGATCAATTTGTTGATTTTATCAAGGAAGAAATTAATCAGAAGAAATAAGCAGTAATCATGATTTTTAAAAGGGAAAAGCTATTTTCATATTAAATATGAAAATAGCTTTTTTGTGGAATAAGAAAGTATAAGCGGAGATCGCTTCGGCGAGGACAACGATGTTTTAAAGACCAAGCGGTATTCTTGGTTTTTCTTGTGAGAGAGCATTTCCACGTTAACCGTCTTACTTCTATTTTGCTAAAAACATTGACACTTCAAAATAACCGTGCTATGATTCAATAGTTGTTTAAAACAAAAGGATACAGTCCTTGACAAAAAAACGATAAAATGCTATATTATAAAAGTTAATGATATGATCTAACGACAAGCAGAAGCACCCGCTTCTCACCTGTTTGACGTCCCTGGAGGATAGTTGACTGGTTCATCACGATTCATGTTTACGAATGAGGAGATGTGTGGGTGCAAGTATGTACCGACACTTTTTTTATGTATTGAAATGACTTGTCCAGATAGATCAGTAACAAAATTTCGGAGGTGGCTGGCTATTAGCAAGGATATGAATGTTAACGAAAAAATTCGTGCAAGAGAAGTTCGTCTCATTGATTCAAATGGGGATCAGCTTGGAGTAAAATCTCGTAACGAAGCATTAGATATTGCTCAGAAACGAAACCTTGATCTAGTATTAGTTGCTCCAAACGCAAAACCACCGGTATGTCGTATTATGGATTTCGGGAAGTATCGTTTTGAGCAGCAGAAGAAAGAGAAGGAAGCTCGCAAGAAGCAAAAGGTTATTAATGTGAAGGAAGTGCGTTTTACTCCTGGAATTGGTGACCATGACTTTGAAACGAAGCTTAAAAATGCACGTAAGTTCTTGGAAAAAGGGGATAAAGTTAAAGCTGCGGTTCGTTTCCGCGGTCGTGCGATTACCCATAAAGAACTAGGGAAAGAAGTACTGGACCGTTTCGCTGAAGAAGTGAAGGATCTCGGAACAGTAGAAACAAAACCGAAAATGGAAGGCCGTAATATGTTTATGATGGTCGCTCCATTGAATGAAAAAAAATAAGCTTTTTATTGCAATGACTGGAGGAAAAAATCATGCCTAAAATGAAAACTCATAAAGGTTCAGCAAAACGTTTCAAAAAAACTGGATCTGGAAAAGTAAAAAGATCTCATGCATACACTAGCCATATGTTTGCACACAAATCTCAGAAGCAAAAACGTAAATTACGTAAGAGTACTTTAGTTTCTTCTGGGGACTATCAACGCATTAAACAAATGCTGCCAAAATAATAAATTTAGATATGTAATTGAATACAGGAGGGATTTCTTATGCCACGTGTTAAAGGTGGAACAGTTACGCGTCGTCGTCGTAAACGCGTCTTAAAATTAGCAAAAGGTTATTACGGTTCGAAACGAACTCTATTTAAAACAGCAAAACAACAGGTTATCAAATCAGGTCAATATGCTTATCGTGACCGCAGACAGAAAAAACGTGATTTCCGTAAACTTTGGATTTCTCGTATTAACGCTGCTGCTCGTTTAAACGATATGAGCTACAGCAAATTAATGCACGGTTTGAAGCTTGCTGGTATCGATATTAATCGTAAAATGCTATCTGATTTAGCTATTAATGACGAACAAGCATTTTCTCAATTAGTATCTCAAGCAAAAGAAGCTTTAAAATAATAGGAAGAATGAGAGATCGCATCCAAATTGGATAGCGATCTTTTTTTATCTTTCGAACCAAGGCGCTCAGTGTTGCAGGAAACAGAGACTTTCTTTATGATGAAAAGGTATCATTCATGAAAACAGGAGGAAGAAATGGAAAACATATCATCATGGCTTCTATATATACTTATTGCGAATACGATTGGGTTTTATTTGATGTTTAAAGATAAACAAAAGGCAAAGCAGCGAGCATATCGAATTCCTGAACGGACCTTTTGGCTGCTGGCTATTTTAGGAGGAAGTGCCGGTGTATATATTGGCATGCAGACTTTCCGGCATAAAACAAAGCATAAGAGCTTTACTATTGGTATTCCGGTATTAATCGCGATTAATATAATCAGCTTTATTAGCCTGACTGTCTATTTCTAGGGGGGGGAGTGTTTCATTTTAATGGAGCATTTTTTTAATAGAAAAACCAGCGTAATTCTTTTATCATACACAGCTCGTCTTGAAACATATATATAAATAGAAATTAAACCAGCTTCCTCAGAGGAGGGGTAGCCATGGAATACGTTGGGAATTATTTGCTGGTGATTGTTGAGATGGGAGGCGTGCTTTCTCCGCTGCTGTTTATTATTCTTCATCTCATTCGGCCCATGTTATTCTTACCAGTTGTGTTTATTTGTATTTCTGGCGGTATCTTATTTGGTCCAATTGCAGGAAGTGTTTATTCTATTATCGGGATAACAATGGCGAGTTTGCTTTTTTATATCATGGCAGGCTGGATGCCGAAATCTATTGATAAACTCATTATTTTGAAGCAGCGGTTACTTGGCAAGCATACAGAAATGACAACCGCTCAGATTACGCTGTTACGCCTTGTTCCATTTATTCATTTTCACTTATTATCTTTATGCTTGATTGAAACGAATCAAACCTTTAAAGGATATATAAAATCTTCCTTTATCTCAAACATACCTCTGGCAATTGTCTACACAAGCATCGGCGGTTGGATCTCTCAGCTTTCTCCGGTATATATCGCTGCATTTATCATCGCCTTACTCCCATCCCTGTACCTGTTAAGGAGAAAAGAGATTATTATTAAATGGCAGGAGTTTTTTGCTTCGCCAACGTCGGGTACGGAGCATCGGCATCATGGATTATCAAAACCTCTTACACCAAGTAAAACAACCAGTTCTTGAGCATAAGAGCTGGTTGTTTTAAAATAAAAGTAAGAAAAAGGGGTTAATAGAGGTGATGTATGATATAGAACTCCCGTCGTGCTGGAATTGTGAGCATGAATTTAAACTTCGTGAGCTTGTCTGGAGCTGGAGAATGCGCTGTCCAAGCTGTAAAAAGAAGCAATTTTTAACAAAAGAAAGCCGGTTTAATACATTACTTTTCAGTCCGATTCTAATGATTGTTATTTTCATCATGAATGTATGGAACTTTTCTTGGGTGATTATTATTCCAGTAAGCTTTTGTTTATTCCTTATTTTTATGTTAATTATCCCTTATTTTTACCGTTTTACCGACAAAGAAGCTCCTTTTGTATAGAAAAATAACCAGTCCTGTCCGGGCTGGTTAGTCTTTTGTAATCTCCGTTATAATCAACTCATTAATCGGATGCTTCCACGTAATGGAAGCGTGCGGATAGTGAATTAATATTTCCTGCTCCAGAAAATACAAATCCTCTCTCGTCAATCCCCGAAGCTCTAATGGATTTTTAACGGTAACATGAATATCCACGACTTCAAAAGCATCTTCGGTGGTCCCTAAGTATTTTTCACCGATAAAAAGGCAGCCTTTATAAGTTAATTGGAAATTTTTCTTATTGTTATTTTGTTCATCTAATAAATAAAAACCCTGATTTTCCCGAGAAAGACGCAGCTTTCGCTCAGGATTTTTTAAGTATTGAATCCATGTATAAATTAATAGTGCAATTGCAATCACTAATAATATTCGAAAGAGAATGATGGCCATAATTATCTACTCCTTAGAACGTCCTGTTACCCCTTCATACGGATGAGATTCAAAAAAGTTTCAGAGAAATATTATTTTATTAAAAAAATGTTGAAATTTAATATTTCCTGCCTTTCCTGATTGTCATACTGGGATCTTCTCTGATTTTAAATCCTTATATTATTTTATTGACTTAAACTAATTCGATTAGTTATAATGTTAATAACATTAGTTGAGGTGATTAAATGATAATTAAACGATATCATAATTTATATCAAATTACTTTTCTGCCGTATCTTTTTCCAATTAACTGCTTTGTTGTAGAGCAGGAAGCAGATTTAATCTGTATCGATATGGGAGTGGGGAAGTTTGCTGATACGGTAAAAGAAATGGTTCATCAAACTGGAAAGCCATTGAATACATTAATTTTGACCCATGCACACGGAGATCATGTAAACGGGATACCCTATTTTAAAAAAGTCTTTCCTGAAGTACTGGTGGGAATTTCAAAAAGAGACAGTTATTTATTAAAAAAAGATTTTCGCTTGCAGGAAGACGAGCCGGATAAACCTGTAAAGGGAGGCTTTCCTAAAAACATTATCCCGATTGATTTTACTTTTGAAAGCGGAGAATTCATTGATTCTTTGGAGGTAATTTCGAGTCCGGGGCACACTCCGGGAGCTGTATCTTTTTTTGAACCGCAGCATCGAATGCTTATTGCCGGAGATGCATTCCAAACAAGGGGAGGCCTTGCTGTTTCCGGGGTCTTAAAGTGGCAGTTTCCTTTTCCTAAAATAGCAACTTGGGACAGGAAAATGGCTGTAGAGAGTGCAAAAAAATTACTGGATTTAAATCCCGAATTACTTGCAGTAGGACATGGTAATATGCTCGTCTATCCAAAGGAGCAGATGAAAAAAGCGATAAAAGTTGCAGAAAGAGGCATGGAAAAATGAGAAAAAAGATAACCCAGGAAAGAATCATTGATGCAACGCTAGAAATTGTGGAAGAGAAGGGAATAGCCGGTGTAACCATAAAAAATACAGCCATACAATTAGGCATCAAGCCGCCATCCCTATATAATCATGTGGAAAATTTAGAAGACCTATTAGATATAGCAGCTAATAAGAGTATGCGGAATTTGTATGAGAAACTACTCACAGCCAGTATTGGATTGGAAAAGAAAGAAGCGCTGTGGGCGATTGCGCAGGAGTATCGAAATTTTGCAAAAAACAATCCGGGGCAATATGAATTAGCGCAAAAAGTGAATGTTTGGAATAGCGAGGAAACGAAACAAATATCTGAGCAGATTGTAGCTATCTTTCTAAAAATACTGCAAAAATATACGTTATCCGAAGAGGAAGCGATTCATTTTATTCGGGTATTACGAAGCTATCTGCATGGGTTTACGCTGTTAGAGATAAATGAAGGATTTGGGCTTCCGCAGGAGCTGGAAAAAAGCTTTACAATCGGATTGGAACTGGTTTTGACAAATTTGGAAAGCCGTTCAAATCAAGATGGTCAATGGGAATAAAAAGATTTTCTAAAAGGTCTGTGATAAAATGGAAGAGAACATGGAAGAGGAGGCGTTACGTTGGATTGGAATCAGCTATTTGATATGCAGAAGCAACTAGATACATATATTGAAAATAATCATGATTTGTCAAATGTAAATTTATTTCGTGAAAAGCATCTTGCCTTGCTGGTAGAGCTTGGAGAGCTTGCAAATGAGACAAGATGCTTTAAATTTTGGAGTACCAAACCAAGAAATAGCGGGCAGGTTATTTTAGAAGAATACGTAGATGTTCTGCATTTTTTAATGTCCATTGGTATAGAAAAGGATCTTATTTATCAACCAGCGGATAAAACACAATTGGAAGAGGACATTACCGAATCAGAATGTTTTTATCACGTATATGAGAAGGCGATTACCTACCGGGAAAACCCGGTAAATGAAAATTATCAGCAGCTGTTCAGCTGGAGTCTGCGATTAGGAAATCAGCTTGGGTTTACGGATGAGGATATCCAGCAGGCTTATTGGGAGAAAAATAAAATTAATTATGAGCGTCAGGATCAAGGTTATTAAATCTTTTCCATACGTTGGGGAAGAGTAAGCTTATAGCAAATGATTGAAAGCGGCGAGTCCTCGTGTTGTATTTGTTGTTGATGAATGCAAAACAAAGGAAATTTGAAGCTTTATTACACCAGGCAAGCCAATTTTCTTTAAAGGAGAGATTTTGAATATGGCAAAATTAGACAACACCTTAACAATGCTTAAAGATTTAACGGACGCAAAGGGAATACCAGGAAATGAAAAAGAAGTGCGTGACGTATTTGAAAGCTATATCAAGCCCTTTGCGGATGAGCTGACAACAGACAATTTAGGCAGTGCCATCGCAGTGAAAACCGGAGATGAAAATGGACCGAAAATTATGGTTGCAGGGCATTTGGACGAAATTGGCCTGATGGTTACACGCATTGATGAAAATGGCTTTTTATATTTCCAGACAGCTGGCGGCTGGTGGAATCAGGTTATGCTGGCACAGCGCGTAACGATTATGGGTTCGGATGGAGATGTGACAGGGGTTATCGGTTCCAAGCCTCCGCATGTACTTAGTCCGGAAGCCAGAAAGAAACCATATGAAATAAAAGATATGTTTATCGACATTGGTGCTACTAGTAAAGAAGAAGCAGAATCGTTCGGTGTAAAACCTGGAGATTCGATTGTTCCTTATTTTGAATTTACCCAATTAAAAAATGAAAAATTATTGATGGCAAAAGCTTGGGACAACCGTATCGGTTTAGCAATTGCCATTGATGTATTAAGGGCATTAAAAGATGAAGCACATCCTAATACCGTCTATGGAGTCGGTACGATTCAAGAAGAGGTCGGTCTGCGCGGGGCAAAAACATCCGCCCATCTGATCCAGCCGGATATTGGTTTCGGTGTCGACGTCGGCATTGCAGGAGACACACCGGGGATTGCGAAACAAGAAGCGGACAGCAAGCTTGGCGAAGGACCGCAAATTGTGCTGTATGATGCTTCCATGATTTCACATAAAGGACTTCGTGATTTGGTTGTGGATACAGCAGAGGAGAATAATATTCCTTACCAATTTACCTCGATGTCTGGCGGAGGTACAGATTCAGGCTCCATCCACTTAACGGGCAATGGTGTTCCATCTCTGTCTGTTACAGTAGCAACCCGCTATATTCATTCCCATGCAGGGATTCTTCATCGGGATGACTATGAAAATGCGGTGAAATTGCTGACAGCTGTCATAAAGAAATTAGACCGGGAAACGGTAGATGCTTTAATTAAAGCTTAATAATGATAAAAAAATCGTGCCTTTAATCAATTTAAAAGGTACGATTTTTTATCAAAGAGGGTGCTATAAGATGCCCATTATTGACAGATAGAAAAAGCTATGGTAAATTATATTTAATTAAAAAATATTTAATTAAATATAAAAGGAGTTTTTCCAATGAATCCAATCCGTGGAATGCACCACGTTACAGCAATTACAAGCAGCGCAGAAAAAAACTATGAGTTTTTCACTTATGTACTCGGTATGCGATTAGTAAAGAAAACAGTCAATCAAGACGATATCCAAACGTATCACTTATTCTTTGCGGACGATGAAGGCAGCGCCGGAACAGATATGACATTTTTTGACTTTTCAGGTATCCCGAAAGGTTCTCATGGAACAAATGAAATCTATAAAACATCTTTACGTGTTCCAAGTGATGCGGCGCTCGAATACTGGGTGAAACGTTTTGATCGCCTGGGAATTGCACATACAGGAATCAAACAGCAATTTGATGTAAAAACATTATCCTTCGCTGATTTTGATGATCAACAATATCAGCTCGTTTCAGATGAGAATAATAATGGAAGAGCATCCGGTACACCATGGAAAAATGGCCCAATACCAATAGAATTTGGAATTACTGGACTTGGCCCTGTTGTGGTACGTGTGGCAGATTTCAACTTTTTCAAGCAAGTGCTGGAAAAAGTATTTATGTACAAGGAGATTGCAGACGAGGGAGCATTCCATCTATTTGAAGTGGACGAAGGAGGAAACGGCGCCCGAATCATTGTAGAGCATAATGAAGAATTGCCTCCTGCAAGACAGGGCTATGGTACCGTGCATCACGCCGCATTATGTGTGGACGAACGGGAAGATTTAGATACATGGCAGCAAAGAATAGAGCAATTTGGTTTTAATACTTCGGGATTTGTGGAACGCTTCTATTTTGGTTCCCTATATACGCCAGTTGCGCCGCAGGTATTATTTGAAATAGCCACAGCCGGTCCTGGTTTTATGGAGGATGAGCCGTATGAAACAGTGGGAGAGAAATTAGCCTTGCCGCCATTTCTTGAGCCGCAGCGTGAACAGATTGAAAGTCAGGTAAGAGAAATCGATACGGTCCGCAGTACAAAAACCATTGAAAAAGAATATGAATAAAATAAAAAGATTCGTTTATCTATCCATTGATAAACGAATCTTTTTTTGTACAATTTAAGAAATATATCTTAAATTAACGTTAAATCTATTTTTAAGAACGGTATGTACCCATTACTTTAGATACATAAGCTGTTGTTTCCTTAAACGGCGGAATACCCTGATGTTTATCTACGTTGCCCGGTCCGGCGTTATACGCAGCCAAAGCTAATTCTATATTTCCGTTATACCGGTTAAGCATCTGACTTAAGTATTTTGTGCCGCCTTCAATATTTTGGCGGGGATCATACGAATTCGTAACACCTAAACCTGAAGCTGTTCCCGGCATTAATTGCATTAAACCTTGCGCGCCGGCATGGCTTCTGGCGTTCGGATTAAAATTAGATTCCTGCTGAATAACAGCATTGATTAATCGTTCACTTACATTATATTTGTTTGCCATTTCCTGAACGATACCTTGATAATTTGATGCCTTCCCACTGACAGGCTGACTTGCAGCTGGCTGTGCAGAAGAAGCCATTTGTGCCATAGGAGAAGAAACAACTTCAGGATTTTGAATATTCGATCCAAAATCCTGTGCTGTTCGTTCTTCTGCCTCCCGGATTCGTTCTAAAAGCAGCTGCTGAAAAGACTTTCCGCCGAAGCCTGTATTTTCTTCCACATTTCCTGCTTCTGGAGCAGAACCTAGCATGCCTAAAGGGTTTGTAAGTTGATTCGTATTGATTTCCATTCGCATTCACCGTCCGTATTTTACTGAAAAATAGATTCTTTATCCTGCGTAATCACGATATAAAATGAATAATTATTACTAAAAATTTTTAGTTTCACGCACATTAACTAATTCTATTTTATCTGTTTTACAATTTTTAAGCAATATTATATAGAAATTATTTTCATGTTTGTTTCTCGCAATAAATTTTCGTAGAATGGATCATTTCCAATACACACGACAGCGTCACAGATACTTTGAATTTCATCCATATCATGAGAGGTATACATAATCATTTTATGGTCAACCGTCGCTCTTTGTTTCAGATAACCAGCTATTTCTTTTTTGGACCGTAAATCAATACCCACGGTCGGCTCATCCAGCAGCAGCAATTCCGGATTATGGATCAGACTGATAGCCATGTTTAATTTACGTTTCATTCCGCCGGATAATGTATGAACAGGTTCATTCCATTTAAATAGCTCCATATCCTCGCAAAGCTTTTTTAATTCTTCTTTTGAGCGATGGACCCATGAAAGTTTTTCGAAAAACATCATGTTTTCCTTCACAGTCATGTCTTCCCACAAAGCAATATCTTGAGGGACAAATCCTACAATTCTGCGAAGCTGTTTTCGATTTTTTCCGTATGTCCATTCACCTAAACGTATACTGCCTGAATTTGCTTTTGAAATTGTTGCTAAAATACGGAGCAGAGAGGACTTTCCCGCGCCATTTTCTCCAACCAAACCGATGATTTCGCCGGATTCTACCTGGAAGGATACATTTTCAAGCACCTTCTTTTTTCCGAATGATTTAGATACTTTTTCAATTTCCAGCTGCATTGCCAAAAACTCCTTTCACATACCAGACGATGAGACAAATTGGTGCAATAAATGTCCAGCCGCTCCATATCTCTTCATAAACAATCTGTCTTAACGGGTTTGCATATGCAACCCAAGGGAAATGTTTATAAACCCCATCCATGGGTAATATAATTCCGCTGATGATTATCGTTACTAAAATAATCAAAACAGCAGTTATATAATAGGGGAGCAGCTTTTTAAAAGCTAATCCTGTCAAAAAAACAAGCATACAAACCGTTACACGAAAACTGACTAGATAAACTAATTGCGATATACTAAAGCCTTCGTCATATAAAATATGGAAAATGCCCCATGTCAGCATATCTAATACAAATAACCCCATACTGTAAAGAAGGAGGTTGGACAGCAAATAGGTTGGAAAAGAAAAACGATTAAATATGAAACGGATGCGGGTTGTTGCATTTTTTTCTTTTATCAGCCAATCAAATAAAAAGAAGGTAGATAAAAGTGAAAAAACGGACCATAAGCCCCATGGGTTTTGGAATAAAGAAAACCCTTCATCGGTTTCAGTGTCTTCTCCAAGCAAAGTGAAATTAGTGAAAATCAGATTCTCACTTTCTTCAATAGAATAAATTTCATTCATTATTTCATCAAAAGAGAGAATGGATGAACTGTTTAAAGCCTCCCCTAAATCCATAATGGTATATGCTGTTTTGGCTTTTCCGCTATCCTCTTGAACAAAGGAAGCAATCATTTCTACAACCGGTGTATAACCCATAGATAAATCTGTCTGGTAACTTGTAATCAGCCGGTTGCGCTGACCAGCCTGAATAGCATCTTCATATCCTTCTTCAATAATAAATGCACTATCCAGCTCATGCGTCGCTACCATTTGTCTTGCTTCTGTTTCATTCTCTATGTCTACTACACGAATGAGATCGGAGGAATCGAGCTTTTCTCTTAACTGCATTGCCATCTCTGTTTCTTCCTCCAGTATAACTCCAACTGGAATCGAGCTTTGGTTTTGAATAAGCTCTGTACCAGAAAGAAGCAGCCAGGTGAAAAGGATAGGTGAGATTGCCCAAAATAATATAGATACAAGCTGCTTTTTCAAATGCAGCCAACGTGTCGTCAGAATATCCATCATATGCTTCTGCGCTCCTTCCAGCTTAAAAGTCCCAGCAGTATAAATAACAAAACTCCAATTAGCAGAAGGCTGGAAGTATATTCGGCATAATGTCTCCCGTTAAGTACAATTTCCTGAAGCCAGTAAAGACTGTTATAAGCATAAGAGTAGGGAAGATAATCCTGAACTCCTAATGGAAAGTATAGCGTCGGAATCAGTGCGCCGCTAAATATTATCAAAATGGATGTAAATAATATCTGTGTGAGCAGTCTTAATTTTAAAGAAGAAATAAGCACTTCAAAAATGGCCAAACAGATAATAAACCCAACTTGATACAAAATAATAAGTATGAAAGAGCGAACAATATTTTCTTGATTCAGCTCTATATTTAAAAAAGAAAGTAATGCCCAAAAGGACAGACAGGCTAACATAAGGGAGAGTACGAGCGTAACCATTATCTTAGCGAGCATTTGCCTGAGCTGTGTAGCTCCATACAAACGAATACGCTGACTAATCAATGCCGGATTTTCTTTTGTGAAAAAATAATATAACGAAAAGAGCCAGAGACTGCTGATAATAAACCAGCCTCCCAAGCTAAAATAAGCAACAGGGGAGGAACTTGCCTGATTGGACAAGGTTCGTTCCCTTATGACCTGGTCTCTGCCGACAGTATACATTAAAAACTCTTGGAACTGCTCGAAAACAAAGTCATTTCTTTCTTCATCGTCCATTTCAAATTGTTTTGCATAATAATTGATTGCCAGAATATTAGCTTGCGAGGAACGAATGTGACGGACAACGCTCTGCAGCGTTTCATTCATCATGTAGCTTTCCAGCAGCTGTTTTTTATTGCCGACGATGGGAACTTCCACAGAGTATCCTTGATATAAATCCTGAATAAAGCCTTCCGGAAAAGCGATATATGTACTTAAATTGTTTAATTCAATCTGTTCAATAGCTTCTTCCTCGGATAATTGATTGACTTCTAAAAAATCAATAAAGCCTGAGGACTGTTCTAATAATTGCACCATCATTTCTGTTTCTGTTGAATTATCTAAATCAACTAAACCTAATTGGATGGCTTCATTTTCATCCTGGGAAAAAAAACTGACAACAATCACCATCATAAGCCCCGCCAACGCAAGCGGAAATATGAAAAGAAGAGGAAGTGAATACCACTTCCTCTTAAGCTGCCGTATATGATTTTTGATAAAAAGCCCAGTTTGCTTTAGAAAAATCATGATCATGCACACTCTTTTCTTTCTAATTCAGTCTTTCAAATGCTGGCTTAGAGGCCAAACTGCATTAACCATTGTTCAAGCTGACTGCTGAAGTCACCTTCGAAGTATTGCTGCAGTTCTTCGGCAGACATGGCGCCGAGGTCAACGACATTTGATGTATCAACACCTTCTACCGCATCGATAACTGCACCTTCAGAATTAATGTCCATGGAAACATTTTCAACATATCCAGGGAAATCTAATGCAATATTATTGTTTGAGCTCATTTGGTCGCCATCGTAGGTAGAGTCACCAGTCCAGCCAAGATTTATTGTTTCATTTTCTACTGTGAATTGCAGTTGACGGTCAAAATCACGAGTAGACCCATCTAACGATTCATCGCCAGTATACGTACCAGCGAATTCAACTGGCATGTAGCCATCGTCAAATGAAAAGCTAAAGTTAGCATTATCTGTTACAGAGTCTCCAGTTCCTTGGAAATCTCCATTGAACGCCATCGTTACATCTTCAGATCCATCGCCCATTGTTAATGTATGGTCAAAATAAATCTGATCATCATTAAATAATTGGCCGCCGGATAAATTGAAAGTAACAGGATCTTCGTTTTCAGGTGCTAGACTGATAGAGAAGTCGCGTTGGACAACTTTATCATCAGATACCCAAAGTGTAGATTGGACGCCATCAGGGAATTGGAAGTTTTCTACTGCTTCAATGCCTTGATCCATGGCGCTGTCAAATTCTCCTAATACTTCATCAATCTGCTGTTGGAAGACTTCGGGGTCTTCTAATGGAGTGCTTCCAGCTCTTTCAAGCTGATTGCTTAAAATTTCCTGAAACTGTTCGTCACCTTTCATTTTTTCTAAAACAGAAGTGATTAGAGATTTAAATTGATCTTCAGAAAGATTCATCGTGATTTTCTCAGCGCTGATTGAATCACCATTTACTTCTACGTCTTCATTTTCACTTTCAAATGCATCGTCTGGAAGCTCATCATAAATGAACATGACATATTCATCCTGAAGGTATTCTTTCTCTTCATCTGTTAATAGCTGACCATCATTTTCAAACATCAGCTCTTCAATTCCTAGTTGCTCATTGCCTGTGAATGTGTAAGGATCTATTTCAGCCAATACACTGCCGATATCCTCATCAGAAATCTTAAGTACTTCTTCCAGGAAAGGAAGTTCTGCATACACATCAGAGCCTTCTACATAACCTGCCAGCCCATCGAAGTTCATGCCAGCAACATTTACGGATAATTCCGTAGAAGCCTGATTGTTTTCCATATCTGTCTCTGAATGGAATGCAAGCTCAGCGTTTGAAAGCATCGCTGCAATTTGCGGGTCTATATAGCCTTGATTTTCAAGTCCTTCCAGGTTTAAACCGAGGCTCACGTTTTGGGAAACAGGATTTTCCATGGATTGTTCATACCAATTATATTCATCCTCATATCGTGTTTCCATAAAATCTTGCAGTTGTTCAATTGAATTTTTCTCAGCTTGGAAATAGGTTGCTTTAGGTGTAGATGTTGTTAGGAAAAATGCAGCTGCACCACCGCCGGCGAGGACGATTACAGCAATAATAATAGCAATAATTCCTTTTGAAATTCCTTTTTTCTTTGGTTGTTCCTCATTATTTTCTACCAAAGTTCATGCTCCTTTCTTGAAACTATATTTGCGCAATTTGCACAATTTAGAATGGTCAATAAAAGCTCGGCGTATGTAGTTTAGCCAGGCTGCTGTATCTTTTTCATACTATAAATTATATTCATCAGCTGAGAATTAGAATCAAAAATTTATACGATGAAAAATGACCCTAACCTGTTATAACATTAAAGAAATAAGTAGTCAATCGGTTTCAAGCCTTGGTTCTTAAGACTAAATATCGACTGAGCTTGATTTCCTATTCCCTAAATAGGATAAAAATAAACAGGCTGGAAGCAGTTTTTGTCAAAACATGCTGTCTTTTATTCTACTATTTTCTACGGAACGAAACAGGAAAAGGTTTCAAAGTTTGCTAAATTTGTCGAATTATATGTTTTAAAAATCAAGTGGTGTTCTTGTTTTTTCTCGAAAAAACAAGAAAGTATATAAAAAATGCTGAATATATCCGCTCCAATGGGTTTCATTGAGGGAGTAATCTTCAATGTTGTCAGGTTCATGCGACCGCTACGACGGGTTATGGTGGGGTGAATAATCGCAACCCCAGAAAAACACTACGCTTTCCATAGGCCCCGAGCTCATCTCCTTTAAAGAAGACTTGCTGATTGGCAAGCCGTCAGGCGCAGACAGAAGCATAGTCGCACTTATGCCCTGCGGGTAGAAAAAAAGAAGTACGCTTTTTTTCTGCGGTGTCTTCCCACTGGGACTGCGATTACTCGTCCCACCGAAAACCATTGCGATTACTCGCCCCATCAAAACCGTCACTAGAATTTGCGTTATTTCCTTGTAAAATAGCAAATAAAACATAATTCCACTTAGATGGGAGCGGATGTTGTCGACTCCTGCGTGAAAAGCAACAGGTAGACCTGAGCAGGAAGCGGTTTTCTTACCGTGCGGCTGAACGTTGCTCGCGGAAATCGACTTCCCACAGCGGACATCTCTTTGGCAAGAACACCGATATTTTAAAGACCAAGCGGTATTATTGGTTTTTCTTAATGGATTAAAATTTTTGAAACATCCTAAAAAGCATGCCGGCTTCTCATTCAGAGAGCGGCATGCTTTTTAGGATGACATAATAAAGATATAACTGATGTCAATTAGGATAAATCGCTTTGAATTCCATCCTCTAAGGAAGATATCATTTCCTGTTTTTTACTTTCATCTGAATGATTCCAAATCAATTCAAAAAGAACCCCGAGACCAGGAAGCATTTTTTCTTCTCCATTATTAATGGCATCCACAATGGTTGCTTCTAATTGTTCTTGATTATTATTTGATATGTTAGCGTAAATTGCTTTACGGATATTTAAATCCATTCCTGTTCACTCCTTTAATTGTGATATTAAAAGTAGTTTGACCATAAGTTGTGAATTTATGTATGATGTAGTTAGAATTTAAAATTGGATAGGATGAATAAAGTGATTACATCTGTGAAGAATGAGAAAATAAAGGGTTTAAAAAAGCTGCACCAAAGAAAATATAGAAAGCAAATGAATGCATTCTTGGTTGAAGGGGAGCATTTAATAGAAGAAGCGCTGACGAGCGATTGGGAAGTAAAGGAGCTTATTGTTTCCGAAGAGGTTGCTGTGCCGGATATGGCAAAGCATCTTCCTGTTACTGAGGTCACCAAACAGGTGTTTAAAGAACTTTCTTTTACTGCTTCGCCTCAAGGGATGATGGCTGTCGTTGAAATAAAGAAAGAAGAAGCAGTGAACGGAGAGGTAGTTGTTTTATTGGATGCAGTCCAAGACCCGGGGAATGCAGGGACAATCATACGTACTGCGGACGCTGCGGGTGCAGATGGAATTATCCTTGGCAGCGGTTGTGTCGATTTGTATAATGATAAAGTGATTCGTGCCACACAAGGGTCCATTTTCCATTTACCAATTATACATGCTGATCTGGAAGAGAAGCTGTTGCGGCTGAAAGAAGCTGATTACCGTGTTTGGGCTACAGCATTAGAAAAAGCGGAGAATTACAAAGATCTCCCAATCCCGCAAAAAACAGCGCTTATTTTTGGGAATGAAGGAGCCGGCGTAAAGGAATCCTTGTTGGAAAAAGCGGATGAACGGGTAACCATTCCCATCCTCGGAAAGGCAGAATCATTAAATGTCAGCATCGCAGCAGGCGTGTTGCTATATTATTTAAAGAATTAACCTTGCAATGCAGCGATAATTTTTCTATAATAACTGTAATACATCATAAAGTAAATGATACGTTCTTTTGTTATGAAAAGAACAAACAACTAAACGCAATGAAAGAGCAAGTAACTGCCTGTATAAATGATTTAGGGAGGAGATGCCTTGACTGGAAGCATTTCTATCATGTCGGCAATTACGTTTCACTCTGGAGCGGACACTTGGACCATATCAAAATGTAAAGGTGATTCGGACGCCATCCGTTATGAGGCAAGAGTTGGATTGGATAGGTTTATCCAGTCAACAAGGGTGGTACCGCGACCATATAGCTTCGTCCCTTTTTTGGGAGACGGGGCTTTTTTATGTTTAAAAAAGTCCATCAAACACAGGAAATGATTAAAAGGAGGTATTTCGGACGATGAAAGAAGAATTGCAGGCGATAGAGCAGGAGGCTCTCGCAGCTATTGAAAAGGCAGAAAACAGCCAGGCTGTACAGGAGATGAAAGTGAAATACTTAGGGAAAAAAGGTTCTCTGACGACCGTTCTTCGCGGTATGGGAAAGTTATCGAAGGAAGAACGTCCGGTTATCGGCGAGCTTGCTAATAATGTTCGGGAATCCATTACAGAGGCATTGGATGCTAAAACAGAAAAATTAGAAAGAGAAGCTTTAAATGAGCAGCTGGAAACAGAAACCATCGATGTGACACTGCCTGGAAATCCGGTTCATGTCGGCGGCAGACATTTATTAACGAGCATTATGGAAGAAATTGAGGATTTGTTTATCGGCATGGGCTATGAAGTAAAAGAAGGACCCGAGGTAGAAACAGATTACTACAATTTTGAGAAATTAAATTTACCGAAAAACCATCCGGCGCGAGATATGCAGGACACCTTCTTTATAACAAATGAATTGCTTTTGCGTACACAGACCTCACCTGTGCAGGCACGTACGATGGAAGCATGTCAAGGAAAGCGCCCAATCAAGATGATTTGCCCGGGCAAGGTGTATCGCCGGGATACGGATGATGCGACACATTCTCATCAATTCAGACAAATCGAAGGGTTAGTAGTAGATAAAAATATTACCCTGAGTGATTTAAAAGGTACATTAGATGTGTTTGCGAAAAAAATGTTCGGGAACGACCGCGAAATCCGCTTGCGTCCATCTTTCTTCCCGTTTACAGAACCATCTGTCGAAATGGATGTATCCTGTAAGGTTTGTAATGGAAAAGGATGCTCGGTTTGTAAGCATACCGGCTGGATTGAAATCCTGGGCGGCGGAATGGTCCATCCGCGTGTATTAGAAATGAGCGGTTATGATTCCGCTGTTTACAGCGGGTTTGCATTCGGAATGGGACAGGAGCGCATTGCGATGCTGAAATACGGTGTGAACGATATTCGTCATTTCTACACCAATGATGTCCGTTTCTTATCACAATATCATCAAGCGTAAGAGAAGAAGGAGGAGAGTACATGCTTGTTTCTTATAATTGGTTACGAAACTATGTCAATTTAGATCATGTAACACCAGAAGAATTAGCGGAAAAAATAACACGATCCGGGATTGAAGTAGAGGGAGTGGAATATCTGGCTCCTGCTGTCGAAAATATTGTCGTGGGATATGTGAAATCCTGTGAGAAGCATCCGGATGCAGATAAATTAAATCTTTGTCAAGTAGACGTCGGGGAAGAATCCCTGCAAATCGTCTGCGGGGCGCCGAATGTTGGAGAGGGTCAGAAGGTTGCTGTTGCAAAACCTGGGGCCAAGCTTCCAAATGGGATGAAAATCAAAAAAGTTAAGCTGCGCGGAGTGGAATCAAATGGGATGATTTGTTCCCTGCAGGAGCTCGGATTGGATGAAAAATACATTCCTTCCGACGTCGCAGAAGGAATTTTTGTTTTTCCAGAAGATGCAGAGGTTGGCACACCTGTACAGGAGCTGTTAAATCTAGATGATGCGGTGTTAGATTTAGATGTTTTAGCGAACCGTCCGGATGCATTAAGCATGCTTGGTGTAGCGTATGATGTAGCAGCTGTTTTAGATCAGCCAATCCATTTACCAGATGAAAACCTGAATGCAGATGAATCTATCCAAGCTAAGGATTATATTGATGTGAAAATTGATTCCATTGAAAATAACCCATATTACGGAGCATTTGTTATAAGAGATGTGGAAATTAAGCCGGCGCCACTATGGATGCGGAATTATTTAATGGCATCTGGTATCCGTCCGATTAACAATGTTGTAGATATTACCAACTTTGTATTATTAGAGTACGGACAGCCGTTACACGCGTTTGACTATGACCGGTTTGGCTCCAAAGAGGTCGTTATCCGGCAAGGAAAAGAAAACGAGACCATGGTTACCTTAGATGATCAGGAACGTCAATTAAATGAGAAGAATCTTGTTATTACGAATGGCAAAGAACCGGTTGCTTTAGCTGGTGTCATGGGAGGCGCTGATTCTGAGGTGACGGATGAAACCACGAATATCCTGCTGGAGGCTGCTTATTTTGATGCTGCTTCTGTTCGCCATACGGTTAAGCAAACAGGCCTGCGCAGTGAATCCAGCACGCGTTTTGAAAAAGGGGTTGACCCAAATCGTGTGAAACGCGCCGGTATCCGGGCATGCAGTCTGCTTCAAAAATATGCTGGCGGAAAAGTAGCAGCTGGTGTTGTAGAAGTAGATGAATTGGATAAATCGGAGAAGTCTGTGACCATTACAACTTCGAAAGTGAACCAGCGATTAGGAATGGAGTTAGATGAAAAAGACGTGACCTCTGTCCTTGCACGGCTGCAATTTGAATTCAGCAAAAATGGAGAAGAAATTGTTGTTCAAGTTCCAACGCGCCGTCTGGATATATCTATTTTTGAAGATATTTTAGAAGAAGTTATTCGTATTTATGGTTATGATCATCTGCCATATACGATTCCGCAAGGCTGGGTACAGGCAGGAGGATTAACAGATGTCCAATTGCTGCAGCGGGAAATCAAAAATTACTTATCCAGCGCCGGATTGATGGAAACATTAACCTACTCCTTAACAAATAAACAGGATGCATCGCGATTCCTGACACCTGATATGGAGGAAGGGACTGCTAATACAGTCGGTTTAGCAATGCCGATGAGTGAGGAGCACAGCCATCTCCGCTTAAGTCTTATTCCAGAAATGCTTCGCGTACTCCGGCATAATGTAGCGAGAACACAAACAGATTTAGCGTATTACGAGATTGGAAAAGTTTTTATTTCTGAAGAAGAGCAGATAACCAAACAGCCAATTGAGAATTTGCATGTTGCAGGCGCGTTGACTGGTTTATGGCATAATCACCCCTGGCAGCAAGAGAAGAAACCGGTTGATTTTTATGTAGCAAAAGGAATCGTGGAAGGCTTATTCGCACATTTAGAATTAGATGTTACCTTTGCGCAGACTAAAATGGAAGACATGCATCCGGGACGTTGTGCAGAAATCAGATTAAATGGTACAGGTATCGGCTATGTCGGCCAAGTTCATCCGCTTGTTGCCAAAGATTTTGATGTGAAGGAAACCTATGTTTTTGAAATAAATCTGGAATCTGTATTTTCTGTACATCAAGCAACACCTTCCTTTACGGATATTCCGCGTTATCCATCTGTAACAAGAGATATCGCCTTTATTCTGGATAATGATGTTCCTGCTGGAGAGGTTCAGGCAGTGATTAAGGAATCAGGAGCTCCGTTAGTAAAAGAAGTCTCTATATTTGATGTATATCAGGGAGAGCATATGGAAGAAGGCAAAAAATCTGTAGCCTATCGTCTTCTGTATCAGGACCCAAGCCGTACGTTGAAAGATGATGAAGTGGAGACATCTTACCAAGCGGTTGTTGAAAAAGTAAATAATCAATTTGGATCGTATGTCCGTTCCTGATCAAGATATGAAAAGCCGCTGGCACAGATTTTGAAGCTGTGCCAGCGGCTTTTAGCATAAATAGACTTGATTCATTTAACGGGGTTCACCGTCAAAGAAAGCTGCCAATTAATAGGAGTCAGATTTTCCTGTTTTAAAATAGTGTTTGTTTTTGAAAAGTGACGGCATCCAAAAAAACCGCGGTGGGCAGATAATGGACTGGGATGCGGCGCTTTTAAAATGTAATGCTTATCGGTATCAATCAATTCTATCTTCTTTTGTGCTGCTGCGCCCCATAATAAGAAGACAACCGGATGATCCTTCTGATTTAAAGCAGCAATTACTTGATTCGTGAATCGCTCCCAGCCTTGATTTTTATGAGAATGTGCTTGATGTGCCCGAACGGTTAGGACATTGTTAAGAAGGAGCACCCCTTGATCAGCCCATTCTTTCAGATAACCATGGGAGGGAATCTTAAAATCAACATCAGCTGCGAGCTCCTGATACATATTTTTTAAGGAAGGGGGCACTGGCACGCCAGGCTGTACGGAAAAGCTGAGGCCATGTGCCTGGTTAGGACCGTGATAAGGGTCCTGACCTAAAATAACAACCTTCACTTCCTGGAAATCTGTGAAATGCAGCGCATTAAAAATATCGTACATATCCGGATAAATCGAGTTAGAATCGTATTCTGTTTTTAGAAATTTCCGCAAGTGCTTATAATAGTCTTTTTGAAATTCTTGCTCTAAAACTTGTCCCCAATCGTTTTTTAAAGGTATATTCATTGTAGCACCTCATTTAGTGTAAATATTTCTTTGCTTTATTTGTATTGGCAAAATGAAGCTTAGCAACATGTCCCAGCTGCTGTTCGCCATGAGCTTTTATATAATTGGCTGCTGCCTTATCCACTTTACCGGACGCGCCTTTTGGTAAGGTAATGCCTGCTTCTTGGGATAATTTATCCATTGCTGTTACGAACCGGGCTCTGGCTAAAATAGAAGCAGCAGCAACATTAATTGAATGGCTTTCTGCTTTTGTAATAAAAGTAGTTTTCTCATGAAGCTTTAATGCTTCTGATTGCAGATAGCGTTTGTAAACGGCAGGCTCACAAAATTGATCAATGACGATTCCATCATAATCTGTACCATCTAATTTTTTAATTAATTTGTCAATGGCATGATGATGCAGCATTGCTTTCATCTTCCCCTGCGACCAGCCTTTAAACTGCAGGCGATTGTATTTCTCATTCTCCAGTTTAAGGATGGTATATGAAATAGGAAGCTGTATGATCTCTTGTGCAATACGGTGGATGGCGTCATCTTTTAAGTGTTTGGAGTCTTCCACACCCAGCTGCTTTAATTGAACTTGCTGCGCTTTGTCTGCAAAAACCGCAGCAACGGTTATCGGTCCAAAATAGTCGCCGGTTCCTGACTCATCGGATCCTATATGACTTTTTTGAAAAATAGTTGTGTCCATACTTGAAGAGGGCTTCGCTTTAGCTGCTTGTGTCGAAGCAGATGAATCCTTCCATTGGGTGCTTTCCTCTTCTGGCTGGCTGCCCTGAAAGAGGACTTTCCCAGAATGATATGCTGTGATGACAGCATAAGGTGTTTTTGCCCGGAAAACAGCGCCCTGCGGTGTTTTTTGTAAGTAAGTATGATAATGCTTTTTCATTTGTTTGATTTTATCAGCAGATGTTGTTAATACTTCTTGGCCCAAAGCTTCATTCCTCCAATCATCGGATACCTAAGACTATAGCAAATATAACGGGATTTTGAAATACTTCTTTTTACGCAAAGTTCATGTTAATATATACTAGAATCAACGTTACACAGGAGGAAGCCAAAATGACAGATAATGAAAAACAACGCGTAACAGTTGAAATATACAATCGGACATACCATGTTATCGGAACGGAAACAGAACGCCATGTTCAATTAGTGGCCAATTTAGTTGATCAAAAAATGAATGAAATCCATGATGCAAATAAACAATTAGATACAGCCAGCTTAGCAGTATTAACAGCTGTGAATACAATGAACGATTATTTAAAACTAAAAGAGGATTATGCAACACTTTTAGGTTCATTACGAAAGAAAGAGGACTAACAAACATGATTAACTTAATTATAATTATTCTTCTATTATTTGGGATTATGATGGGATTAAAAAGAGGATTTGTCCTTCAGCTATTTCATTTAACAGGGTTTATTGTTGCTTTTATTGTAGCAGTAATGTACTATAATCCGGTTGCAGAAAGACTCTCCTTGTATATTCCTTATCCAGACCTCTCAGGTGATGGAGCCTGGTCAGCGTTTTTAGAAAACCTGCCAGTGGAATCAGCATTTTATAATGCGATTTCCTTTGCGCTTATCTTTTTTGCAGTGAAATTTATTCTGCAGATTATTGCTTCTATGCTGGATTTTGTGGCGGCAATTCCCATCATCAGCTTTATCAATAAAATTTTAGGAGCCGCGCTGGGGTTTGTTGAGATTTATCTCATCAGCTTCATTATTTTATATATCCTGGCGTTAACGCCTGTTGGCGGGGTGCAGGAAGCAATCCAAGGATCCTCTCTGGCAATGCGGATTATTGAACAGACACCATATTTCTCAGATCGTATTTTTGAATTATGGTTTAACTTGACAGAATCTCTGGCCAAATAATATAACAGGTCATTATCAGGTATAGAAAGCAAAACTGACTCAAACTAACATGGATAGCTTGAGTCAGTTTTATCACGGCATGAGTGTCCGTAATTCGCCCTAACTATATATGGAACAATTATTTTAATATGTATGGGCGAAAACGGTCACTTCATCTCCTGATTAACTTAACTAACCTTCCGTGGAAAAGGAAAAATCTCCACGGAAGGAAGTTTCGTTTTATGTAAATAGTGACAGAATAGGGTGAAAGAAAATGAATAAGAAAGATATCATTCGTTTGCTGGAGAATATAGCTGTTTATATGGAGCTGAAGGGAGAAAATCCATTTAAAATAAGCGCTTATCGAAAGGCTGCGCAAGCGATTGAAACGGATGACCGCAGCTTAAATGAGATAGATGACTTTACAAAGATGAAAGGGATTGGAAAAGGAACTGCAGCAGTAATTACCGAGTTTATGGAAGCTGGACATTCAGAAACCCTAGCGGAATTGGAGAAAGAAGTACCGGCCGGGCTTGTACCGTTATTAGATTTGCCAGGTTTAGGCGGGAAAAAATTATCCAAGCTCTATCAGGAGCTGGGCGTCATAGATGCGGAAACGTTAAAAGAAGCTTGTCTGTCTGGAAAGGTAGAAGAGTTACCTGGATTTGGAAAAAAATCTGTAGAGAAAATCGTTGCAGCAATCGAGGATGCGGGGAAGAGACCGGAACGGCTTCCGGTAGCAATGATGCTTCCTATTGCTGAGAAGATAGAAGCTTACCTGGAGGATATTCCGGGTATTATCCGTTATTCTCAGGCAGGGAGCATCCGGCGTATGCGTGAAACCGTAAAGGATCTTGATTTTATCATTGCTACAGATGAAGCAGGTGAGGTAAAAGAAGCTTTAGTCGCGCTGCCTTCTGTCAAAAATGTTATTGCGAGCGGAGATACAAAGGTTTCTATTACTTTAGAGGAAGCATATGATATCAATGTTGATTTTCGTATGGTTTCTGACGGGGAATTTGCTTCTACTTTACATCACTTTACCGGTTCAAAGGATCATAATGTAGCTATGCGGCAATTGGCAAAGTCGCGCGGTGAAAAAATCAGTGAATACGGTGTAGAGGTGGAAGAAACAGGAGAGACGCTCCAGTTTGAAACGGAAGAAGCCTTTTTTAATCATTTTGGTCTGCATTTTATTCCTCCGGAGGTTCGTGAAAATACAGGAGAAGTAGACATGTTTACAGAGGAACAGAAATTAATCCAGCTATCCGATATTCGCGGAGATTTGCATATGCATACCACCTGGAGTGATGGAGCACAGTCTTTAGACGAAATGGCTGAAAAGGTAAAAAGTATGGGATATTCCTATATGGCGATTACAGACCACTCTAAATACTTGCGCGTAGCAAATGGATTAAATGAAGAACGCCTTCGTAAGCAGCGTCAGGAAATTAATGCATTAAATGAAAGGTACGCTGATTTCCATATCTTTTCGGGTGTGGAAATGGATATCCTGCCAGATGGCAGCTTAGATTTTGAGGACGACTTTCTTAAGGAAATGGACTTTGTTATCGGTGCGATACATTCCAGTTTTCAACAATCGGAAGAGGAAATCATGCACAGGCTGACTAACGCCTTAGAAAATCCATATGTTTCGATTATTGCTCACCCGACAGGAAGACTAATCGGAAGAAGAGATGGATATAAAGTGAATCTGGAAAAATTGATTGAAAAAGCAAAAGAAACAAATACCGCATTAGAAATCAATGCTAATCCCAATCGCTTAGATTTATCCCATGAATGGGCTAAAAAAGCGCAGGAAGCAGGCGTAAATCTTGTCATTGATACGGATGCGCACAACTATCAGATGCTTGAGCATATGCAATATGGCGTAGCTACAGCCCGAAAAGGATGGGTTAAACCGTCCACGGTAATTAACACATGGACAAAAGAAGAATTAGCCGCATTCTTTAACCAGGGAAAATAAGTGCGTCATTGTTTTTATGCAGAAACTGGCACAAAGCATAGATTTTAATTTTTAATAAAAGAGGGGTTAAAATGAACGAACGTGTATTAAAAACGCTTGAATTTCACCGCCTTGTTGAAAAGGTTCGTGATCAAGCAGAAACCTCTATAGGAAAGGATTTAGCATCTAAATTACGACCAAAGTCGACGCTTGATGAAGTAGAGGAGTTACAAGCGCAGACTGATGAAGCTGTTCAAATTTTCCGGCTGAATAAAGTGATTCCTTTAGGAGGTATATCTGATATACGACCGAGTGTGAAACGCAGTGCAATAGGGAGCATTCTTTCGGCAGATGAGGTTTTATGCATTGGGGATACGTTATATGGAGGCAGACAGGCCAAAAGTTTTTTAGAACAGGTCGAGGATGTAGAAATACCAATTCTTCAATCTGCCGCAGCAAATATTATCGCTATCCGGGATTTGGAACAGCATATTAACAGCTGTATTGATGATCATGGTCAAATAATGGATGGTGCTTCATCAGCTTTACGTTCTATACGCAGTTCTATCCGCACGTATGAAAGCAGTGTCCGCAGCAAGTTAGAAAGCTATACACGCTCTAACAGTAAAATGCTTTCTGATGCGATTATCACGATTCGGAATGATCGTTATGTTTTGCCGGTAAGACAGGAATACCGGGCTGCCATTGGCGGAATTGTCCATGATCAGTCATCATCCGGTCAGACATTATTTATGGAGCCAAAAGCGGTAGTGGATATGAATAATAAATTACAGGATTTATTTTCTAAAGAAAAACAAGAAATAGAACGGATTTTAAAGGAACTCAGCGGGCACATCGCTTCCTATGAACAAGAGCTTTTAAATAATGTCTATTGGCTTTCGGAAATTGATTTTATCAGCGCCCGGGGAAAACTTGCTCAAAAAATGCATGCGGTAAGACCTAAAATGAATATACATGGTTATATAAAGATGCAGCAGGCAAGACACCCATATATTCCAGATGATCAAGTTGTTCCAAATGATGTGGAAATGGGCCAGGACTATCAGGCAATAGTTATTACAGGACCAAATACAGGCGGAAAGACGGTTACCTTGAAAATGGTTGGGCTTTGTACATTGATGGCTCAATCGGGTTTACAGGTACCCGCACTCGATGGCTGTGAAATGCCGATATTTGATGAGGTTTTCGCTGATATTGGTGATGAACAGTCGATTGAACAAAACTTGAGTACCTTTTCCTCGCATATGACAAACATTGTAGAAATTATGAAGCATGTCACGGATCAGTCGCTGGTCTTATTTGATGAATTAGGCTCAGGTACAGATCCGCAAGAAGGCGCTGCTTTAGCAATGTCCATTCTCGATGAGGTGCTTTCCAAAAATGCAAGTGTCATTGCGACAACGCATTACCCGGAACTAAAAGCTTATGGATATAATCGCACGCAGGTAGTCAATGCTTCTGTGGAGTTTAATGTAGAAACCTTGCGTCCGACCTACCGGTTATTAATTGGCGTTCCAGGCCGAAGTAATGCATTTGACATTTCGAAGCGGTTAGGACTTGACGGAAATATCATTCATCAAGCGAAGCAGCTGATTGGTATGGATTCTCATCAAGTAGAAAATATGATTGCTTCCTTAGAACAATCCCATACAGAGGCAGAGCGAGATTATGAAAAAGCGCATCAGGTACTGGAAGAGAGTGAAAAACTGCATCAAGAATTAACAAAAGCAATGAACCGATGGGAAGATAAGAAGCAAAAGATTTATGAAAAAACGGAAGAGAAGGCTGAAAAAGCGTTGCTGAAAGCGCGTCAGGAAGCAGAAGAAATTGTGCAGATGATGCGCAATATGAAAGACCAGTCTGGCATGAAGGAACATGAATGGATCGAAGCCAGAAAGATGCTTGACGAGGCAATGCCGAATCTAAGCAGGGATAAATCAGCAGTCCAGCCTGAGAAGAAAAAAGAGCAGAGTGAATTGAAGCCGGGAGACGAGATTAAGCTGCTCACCGTAAATCAGCTTGGCGAGGTTGTTGAAAAGGTTAATGACAGGGAATATATGGTGCAGGTCGGGATTATGAAAGTAAAAGTAAAACGGTCTGATTTAGAGCTTGTCAAGAAGAAGAAAAAGAAGCAGGCTGAGCCAGTGGCCACAGTTAGAGGCAATAACCAGCATGTGAAAACAGAGTTAGATTTACGTGGCGAACGTTATGAGGACGCGATGCACAAGCTGGAGAAGTATGTGGATGATGTATTGCTGGCCGGCTACGCACAAGCATCTATTATTCATGGGAAAGGGACTGGCGCCTTGCGAAAGGGTGTTCAGGAATTTGTGAAGCGGCATCCGCATATCAAAGGCTCAAGGTCAGGTGAAGCAGGTGAAGGCGGAAGCGGCGTTACAGTTATTCGCTTTGAATAAGTAATCGAATTAAATGTTTTGTAAGATCGGAAAAAGGGATGGATTTAATATTGGCAACAAATCCCTTTTTCCAAATGAAGGAGCGAGAAAAATGGAAGGCTTTTGGGAAAATATTTTAGTAATCACTGCAGCGAGGTATAGTGTATTTATTTTATCCACTCTGCTCTTTTTAGCAATTGCTGAACTGGTAACCTCCTATAAAAACTGGGAGGAAATAAAAAAAGGGAATCTGGCCGTTGCGATGGCTACCGGAGGAAAGCTATTCGGCATAGCCATGATTTTCAGATTCTCTATTGAGCATAACGATAGTTTAATGGTATCGATGGGGTGGGGGATTTTTGGTTTTGTATTATTAATAGCAGGATATTTATTTTTTGAATTTTTAACTCCATTTATGAAAGTGGATGAAGAAATCGGCAACGGCAATAAGGCTGTCGGCTTTATCTCGATGGTCATCTCTGTCGGGTTAGCCTATGTTATCGGAGCAAGCATCGTTGGTTAGGAGGGCAATGAGTGATATTTGAACGTTTAGCAAAAATATTAATGGCAGTTGGAATTATTTTTTTCATCGTAGGATTGGTTTATTTATTTCTCTAAATATTAGATAATATTTTCAAAGTTAGCAATTAACCGTTATAATAGGTATAGACTAAATTGAAGGAGGAATGATTTATGTTGGAAAAAAGGGCTTGGCATGATCGCTACCCTGAGGATTTACCTAAAACACTGGAATATGATAAGTGCGCTCTGTATCAATATTTAATTGATGCGGCGAAGCAACACGGAGAAAAGAAAGCGCTTTATTTTATGGGTAAGGAGATGACATATAAAGAGTTGTATAAAGAGGCGAAAAAAACAGCGAATTATTTGCAATCTATCGGAATCAGAAAAGGAGACAGGGTTGCTATTTTTTTGCCAAATACTCCTCAATCGGTCATTAGCTACTATGGTATCCTGATGGCAGGAGCAATAGCTGTTCCAACAAATCCGCTTTATACAGAAAGAGAATTGATTTTTCAAATGAATGATGCGCAGGCTAGAGCAATTATTTGTTTAGATATTTTACTTCCGCGTGTAAACAGCGCCCGTTCACATACGACATTAGAGCATGTTATTGTAACCGGCATCAAGGATTATCTTCCTTTCCCTAAAAATATGATTTATCCATTTATACAGAAGCGAGAATACAATTTGGTGGTGAAGGTAGAGCCCAGCAATGATACCCATGTATGGAAAAAGATGATGGAGCACTCGGTTGCTGATTATTTAGAATCCCCGATTAATCCGGAAGAAGACCTTGCACTTTTACAATATACCGGCGGGACAACAGGCAGTCCTAAAGGAGTAATGCTGACGCATTATAATTTAAGTGCCAATGTGCAAATGTGTGAAACATGGCTTTCGCGCAGCGAAGAACAAAAAGGTCAGGATGTGGTTCTAGGTATTCTTCCATTCTTCCATGTATACGGTATGACAGCTGTGATGAACTTTGCGATAAAAAAAGCCTCCAAGATTATTCTGATACCAAAATTTGATGCGGGTGACTTATTAAAAGTAATAGATAAACAGAAACCTAATCTTTTTCCAGGCGCCCCAACAATTTATATCGGTCTGTTAAACCATCCGGAATTAGAGAAATATGATTTATCCTCTATAGATGCGTGTATTAGCGGGTCAGCCCCATTGCCAGTTGAGATTCAGGAGCGCTTTGAAAGAATTACCGGTGGAAAGCTGGTTGAAGGATATGGATTAACAGAAACTTCCCCTGTAACACATGCAAATTTTGTATATGCTGAACGTATTAACGGCAGTATCGGCGTCCCTTGGCCGGATACAGATGCTAAAATTGTTCAAATGGGTGAAACGGGATTAGAAGAAGTTCCGGTTGGAGAAATCGGCGAAATCGCTGTAAAAGGACCGCAAGTAATGAAAGGGTATTGGAATAATGAAGAAGAGACGGCGAGTACCCTGAAAGATGGCTGGCTGTTGACCGGCGATTTAGGATATGTTGATGAATCCGGGTTTTTCTATGTCGTGGACAGAAAGAAGGATATGATTATTGCAGGCGGTTTTAACATTTATCCAAGAGAAATCGAAGAGGTTTTGTATGAGCATGAAGCTATCCAGGAAGCGGTAGCAGCAGGTATACCGGATCCATACAGAGGAGAGACTGTAAAGGCTTATATTGTGTTGAAAGAGGGAGCGGCTCTTACGGAAGAAGAGTTAAATGAATATGCAAGAAAACATCTCGCAAGCTACAAAGTCCCGAGAATTTATGAATTCCGTGATGAATTGCCAAAAACAGCAGTCGGGAAAATCTTAAGAAGAAAACTGATTGACGAAGAGAAACAGAAACAAGAAGCAGCATCTGTTTGAGCCTCGTGCTCTTTTTTTCTTTTCCAAAGCAGCTTTTCATTGACATTAAACTTCAAGAATTGTATATTAAAAATATGAATGACCATTCACTCATTTTTAATTATGTAATCAAGGAGTAAATCATGAATAATCAAAAACCAAAATATCATCAAATTATTGAAGCTGCTGTAAAAGTAATTGCCGAAAATGGATACCATGGGTCACAGGTCTCCAAAATAGCAAAGGAAGCGAATGTTGCTGACGGTACCATTTATTTATACTTTAAGAACAAAGAACATATTCTTGTTTCTTTATTCGAAGTGAAAATGGGAGAATTTATCGATCAAATAGCAAAAGCAATCGAAGAAAATGATTCTGCTTCTAATCAGCTGTATACCTTAATAAAAATGCATTTCACGCAGCTGTCTTCAGATTATTATTTAGCTATTGTGACCCAGCTGGAGTTAAGACAATCAAATATTTCTTTAAGACTGCAGATTAATCAAGTTTTGAAGCCTTACTTAACCGTGATTGACGGTATTATTCAAAAAGGAATGGAGCAGCAGCATTTTAGAGAGGATTTGAATATTCCTCTAGTCAGGCAAATGATTTTCGGTACACTTGATGAGATTGTTACGAATTGGGTGATGAAGGAACAGAAATATCATCTTGTTGACATGGCGCCTGAGATTCATAGAATGCTCGTCAGTGCTTTAGCTTCTAAATAAGCAGATAATGAAATATAAAAAAGAGGTGATTGATTTGTCCGTTTTGGAATTAAAAGTAGAGGAGAAGGTTGCTTATTTAACAATCAAAAGCCCTCCTGCTAATGCATTATCTTCTAAGCTGATCGCAAAATTAGATGAACTGTTAACACAGATTGAACAAGAAGGGGAAGCCAAAGTGGTTGTCCTGCAGGGAGAAGGCAAGTTTTTCTCAGCTGGGGCAGATATTAAAGAATTTACCGCTCTTCAAGAGGCATCAGAGTATGAAACTTTAGCTAAGAATGGCCAGAACATTTTTAACAGGATAGAGCATTTTCCGCTTCCTGTTATTGCATCCATGCATGGCGCTGCATTAGGCGGAGGATTAGAGCTCGCAATGGCTTGTCATATAAGGTATGCAACGGCTGATGCCAGAATAGGGCTTCCAGAGATGAATTTAGGCATTATTCCTGGTTTTGCCGGTACACAGCGTTTGCCGCGATATATAGGTAATGCCAGAGCATATGAGATGATTTTAACCGGAGAACCGATTTCCGGAAGGCAGGCGGAAGAATGGGGGCTTGTTAACCGGATTGTGGAAGAAGATGAACTGGAAAATGAAGTTCGTCAATTAGCCGGAAAAATTGCTGCTAAAAGCAAGCCTGGAATCAACCGGATTATGCAATTGATTCCTTATGCAAATACAAGCCAATTTGCAGATGGAGCTGACAGGGAAGCGAGCTTGTTTGGTGAAATTTTCGGGTCATATGATGCGAAAGAAGGTGTGAGCGCTTTTAAAGAAAAAAGAGCAGCAAACTTTCAGGATAAATAGATTTTCTGGCGGTTCCCAAATTACTCGAATGATAAGAGGATGAAGTATTATTGACTGCTTTTTAAACATACATTCTAGTTTGTGACAAGGAGGAAAAAGAATATGAATATTTATGTATTATTGAAAAAAACGTTTGATACAGAGGAAAAAATTGCTGTTCAAAATGGGAAAATTGAAGATGATGGTGCAGAATTCATCATTAATCCTTATGATGAATATGCAGTAGAGGAAGCGATTGTACAAAGAGATAAGCATGGCGGAGAGGTCACAGTGGTTACCATTGGTGACGAAGACTCTGAGAAGCAGCTTCGGACAGCTCTTGCTATGGGAGCGGACAAAGCAGTTCTAATTAATACAGAAGAAGATTTGGAAGAAGGCGACCAGTTTACAACTGCCAAAATTTTAGAAGCATTTTTTGAAGACAAGGAAGCTGATTTGATTTTGGCAGGGAATGTTGCTATTGATGAAGCAAGCGGTCAGGTCGGTCCGAGACTTGCCGAGCTTTTGGGAATATCCTGCGTTACAACGATAATGAGCCTGTCTATCGATGGGGATACTGCTTCGATAGAAAAAGACGTTGAAGGAGATGTTGAAATCATCGAAACCAGCCTTCCTGTACTAGTTACTTGTCAACAAGGCTTAAATGACCCGCGTTACCCTTCACTGCCGGGAATTATGAAAGCGAAGAAAAAACCGCTTGAAGAATTAGAAATCGATGATCTGGACCTAGATGAGGATGACGTAGAAGCAAAAACGAAAACAATCGATATTTATCTTCCGCCTGAAAAAGAAGCAGGTAAAGTGTTAGAGGGAGAGGTAGCGGATCAGGTGAAGGAATTGGTATCTTTATTGAAAAATGACAAAAAGGTACTTTAAGAGAAAGTTTGTATGATAATGCAGCTGATAGTGAAAGGGGATAATAATAATGAGCGATAAATTACTAGTGATTGGTGAAGTAAGAGATAATGATATAAGAAATGTTTCCTTTGAGGCAATTGCAGCGGCGAAGCAAATTGATGCGGATGCTGAAATTGTGGGTGTTTTATTCAGTGATAGTGATTTAACCAGTGCAGGTGAAGAACTAATTGCTTATGGGGCGGATAGTGTTGTTACAGTCACGCACGACAATTTGAAAACGTATACATCAGAAGGGTATGGACAGGCGGTTTTAGAAATTATCGATGAATTATCTCCAAAAGGAATTGTCATGGGGCATACCTCTATTGGAAAAGACCTGACACCAAAGGTTGCAAGCAGGCTGTCAGCAGGACTTATCTCTGACGTAGTAGACATTGAAAAAAATGGCGATGACAATGTATTTATTCGTCCTATCTATTCTGGAAAAGCATTTGAAAAGAAGACATTTGCAGATGATTTTATATTTGTAACGATTCGCCCGAATAATATAGCTGCTCTTGAAAAAGATGCTTCAAGATCTGGCGAAGTAAATACCAAGGATATAGATATTAAAGATTTACGTACCATTGTGAAGGATGTTGTCCGAAAAACCTCGGAGGGGGTTGACCTCTCAGAAGCAAATGTTATTGTAGCAGGCGGAAGAGGAGTGAAAAGTGCAGAGGGATTTAAATCGCTTTACGAGCTTGCAGATGTACTGGGAGGTGCTGTAGGTGCATCCAGAGGTGCCTGTGATGCTGACTATTGTGATTATGCGCTGCAAATTGGGCAGACCGGAAAAGTGGTAACTCCTGATTTATATATTGCGGTAGGTATTTCCGGTGCAATTCAGCATTTAGCCGGAATGTCTAATTCCAAAGTAATTGTTGCTATAAATAAAGATGCTGAATCAAATATCTTTAATATTGCTGACTATGGAATTGTTGGTGATTTATTTGAAGTCATCCCGCTGCTTATTGAAGAAATTAAAAAAGTAAAGGCATAAAGGAAATAAAAGGTCTGTGAGAAATGCTGAGACACAGGCCTTTTGAAAGTAATTTTAATCAATTCAAGCAAACTATTAGGAAGTATACTTATACGATGATATACTCATACTAAGCTTATGATAAGCTGCATGATGTTTTAAGGAGGTAAAAATAATGGCAATTAAACATGTAACGGATCAAAACTTTACAGACGAGACATCAAAAGGTCTTGTACTTGCAGACTTTTGGGCTCCATGGTGTGGACCTTGTAAAATGATTGCTCCTGTTTTAGAAGAAATTGATGGAGAAATGGAAGAAAAAGTACAGATCGTCAAATTAGATGTGGATGAAAACCAGGAAACAGCTGGGAAATTTGGTGTAATGAGTATACCGACACTTCTTTTATTCAAAGATGGAGAAGTGGTAGACCAGGTTATTGGTTTCCAACCTAAAGAGGCATTAACAGATTTAATTAATAAACATGCCTGATAAAGTCACGTTTTCGTTCTGTGGTGATACCTTATCACAGAACGGATTCTTTGATTTCTATTAGAAAAAAGAGAATCCCTTTGTCATCAAGCAGATGAAAAGGGATTTTCTGATGTATAAAGGGCTGGTTATAGATGAAAGAAGCAATTGAAAAAAAGTTGGCTATTCTTCCAATGCAGCCTGGCTGTTATTTAATGAAGGATAAGCATGGGACAATTATTTATGTAGGAAAATCTAAAAAGTTAAGAAATCGCGTTCGTTCTTATTTTCGCGGGGCGAATGACAGGAAAACGCAGCGTTTAGTCCAGGATATTGCAGATTTTGAATATATGGTTACGTCATCAGAGATTGAAGCACTTATTTTAGAAATGAATTTAATAAAAAAATATGATCCTAAATATAATGTAATGCTGAAGGATGATAAATCGTATCCTTATTTGAAGATTACATCTGAGCGGCACCCGAGGTTAATTGTCACAAGACAGTTAAAAAAAGATAAAGGAAAATATTTTGGTCCTTATCCTAACGTGATTGCGGCAAGGGAAACCAAAAAGCTTTTAGACCGAATCTATCCGCTCAGGAAATGTAATAATCCTCCCGGCAGACCGTGTCTTTATTATCATATGGGGCAATGCTTAGCCTGTGGTAAAAATCCGCCTTCTAAAGAAACGTATCAGCAAATTGTTCAAGAGATAACCTCCTTTTTACATGGTGGGTTTAAGGATATTCGCAACCGTTTGACAAGAGAAATGACAGAAGCAAGTGAAGTGCTGAATTTTGAAAGAGCAAAAGAACTTCGAGACACTATCCAATACATCGATGCAACGATGGAACAGCAAAAAATGGCTGCTAATGATTTAGTGAACAGGGATGTTTTTGGTTACAGCTATGATAAAGGCTGGATGTGTGTACAGGTTTTCTTTATCCGGCAAGGAAAGCTGATAGAACGCGATGTCAGTATATTCCCATTTTATGATAATGCGGAAGAAGCAATCGTCAGTTTTATTGCACGATTTTATTTGCAGGAAAACCATCTGAAGCCAAAGCAGGTATTAGTTCCGATAGGCATTGATGATGAGATATTGGAAAAATTACTTGAAGTCAATGTCCATACACCGCTTCGTGGCAGAAAAAAAGAAATGGTAGAATTAGCTGAAAAAAATGCAAAAATCGCTTTGAACGAGAAATTTCAATTAATTGAGCAGGATGAGGAAAGAACCTACCAAGCAATGGAGGATTTAGGAGATTACTTAAATATAGAGACACCTCGCCGGATTGAAGCGTTTGATAATTCGAATATTCAAGGAACAGATCCTGTATCGGCAATGATTGTTTTTGAGGATGGAAAACCGAATAAAAAAGAATATCGCAAATATAAAATCAAAGATGTCAAGGGACCAGATGATTATGAAACCATGCGGGAAGTAATACGCAGACGTTATACAAGAGTACTTCGCGAGGAGCTTCCTTTACCTGATTTAATTATTGTTGACGGGGGAAAAGGCCAGATGACATCAGCATCAGATGTGCTGGAAAATGAACTTGGTTTAAGTATTCCGCTTGCTGGACTTGCTAAGGATGACCGGCATAAAACCAGCGAATTATTATATGGGGAACCTCCAGAGGTCATTCCGTTAAAACGCCAATCGCAGGCCTTTTATTTAGTGCAGCGGATACAGGATGAGGTGCACCGCTTTGCCATTACCTTCCACAGGCAATTAAGAGGAAAAGGATTGTTTCAATCCGAGCTTGACCGTATCCCGGGGGTTGGAGAGAAGCGGCGCAAGCTTTTATTGACGCATTTTAAATCAGTAGAAGAAATTAAAAATGCCTCTTTAGAAGATATGCGTAAAATTGGCATACCCAAAAATATAGCTACAGAGGTTATCGGACATTTAAAGAAGCAGGAAGCAGAACAAAACGATCGTGAAATCGAATAAGTTTCGCGATCGTTTTGTTCAGTTTTAAAGATTATTAATCCTGTATATAAACCGTAAATTCAACTTGTTTCAGGCGACGGTGAACAGATTCAAGGCATTCACAATCTACGTCTTCCAGCTGCTGCAGCGCCTCTGCTATTATTCCGGCTTCTAAACGGAAATCGGTCTCCATATTTGATTTTAATTTCGCAACAATTGTATCGGATAGAAGGTAAAAGGTTTTTACGTTCTTTTTATCTTTTACTAAATCCAGGGTCCCTAAACCCATTTTTTCAAAAAATAAACTTAAATCTTCCAGACTGCTGAACTCAAATTTCCGTGCCAGATTTCTGCCTAAAAAATAAAGAAGTGTATCTTTTTCTTCCCCAAAAAGCTCCGGCAGACCAATATAGCGTAAAATATCATATCCCGCGCCGTCACTATATAATTGCTCTAACTCAGTTACATCTAATTTTTGATTGCTGCCATACTTTGACACTATTTTCATCCTTTCCTTCACGTCTCGCTCGTGTTACATGTCTATGGTTATTATGTATTGTTGTCTGTTGATTAGCAAGTATAGGAACTAGATAATTTAACTTTACTTGCGTGTTCATACAGGTCTCAGCCTGAGCAGGAAAAGGGGACTCCTTCACCGCCTGTCGTCCGGTCATTCGGTTATTTTTCCTGTCAGCTATATTTCGAGATTTTTGAACACTGCCATTAAATTAATAGATTATCCAAGAGATTAACATCATCTGGAACCGCAAACGAAGTTAAATATCTCTATTATAATAACATTCTCTGCGACTTTTCTAAATCTTTTTCTTGGTTTTCGTATGGTTTTGTTTCATTTTGATGTAAAAACGGCGATTATCTTATAGAATGATGCAATAATATAATTCAATTTCTCATGTAATAGACTCAACTATAGCACCTAAGAATAAGCATATATATCTTGTTGTTTCAGGATTATCAAGTTCTTCTTTATTGTGCTTGCTTTTTAGTTAAATCTGCTTTTTTGAACTAATGATAGTGCATAGCTCCGCTCCGTCCCCATGGAAAACAAAACAGTCCGCCGCAGCGGTATTTTACACTCCACCTTCTATTCTTTGTCAAGGGTGTTTTCGAAGGAACGGCCAACTCCTGTTTCTATGGAAATGAAGTTTCTTTTTAAGGTGCGAAAGTTGAGTAATAGAGATTTTAATAAATACTTTTCATTTTCTTAAAGAAGCCGGTCGGGAATTCTTGACGCTTTACAATGTAAGAAGTACAATAATAGATGTTATTGGCTGTACTATAAAAATAAATATTTACAATTTTGTAAAGCGCTTTATTTTTATAGTATACATATTATAGGGATTACGTTTCAAAAGGGGGGTAAACATGGCAGAACAACGTGAGTTCTTCTTTAGAAGACTACATTCGCTGCTGGGAGTTGTGCCGATTGGTATTTTCCTAGTACAACATTTATTTATCAATCATCTTGCTGTGTATGGAGAAGAAGTATTTAATACAGCAGCTGGTATTATGCACGAATTACCATTTGTATTGCTGCTGGAGACATTAGTAATCTATCTACCAATTTTGTTCCATGCGATTCTGGGTGTTTATATTGTTTTTACATCTAGATACAGTACACGACGTTATGGATTCTTCCGTAACTGGATGTTCGCACTACAGCGGGTTACTGGAATTATCCTTGTTATCTTCATTGCATGGCACGTATTTGAAACACGCGTTCAGCTTGCTTTAGGAAATGTGGATATCAACTATAGCTTGATGGAAGGCATCCTTTCCAGCACGCCGATGTTTTGGTTCTATGTGGTAGGGGTTCTTTCGGCTGTATTCCACTTCGCAAATGGATTGTGGAGCTTCATGGTAACATGGGGTATTACACAAACACCGAAATCACAGCGCATTTCTACGTATGTGTGTCTGATTGTATTTTTAGCAGTCGGCTATCTAGGTATAAGATCATTACTTGCATTCGCATATGGTGTATAAATAGTAATGGAATGAAAGAAGGAGTGAGCTAACGAATGAGTAAAAAAGTTGCTGTAGTCGGCGGCGGTCTGGCCGGTTTGATGGCTACGATCAAAGCCGCTGAAGCAGGAGTAAATGTAGATTTATTTTCTATCGTACCTGTAAAACGTTCTCACTCTGTATGTGCACAGGGCGGTATCAATGGAGCTGTTAATACAAAGGGAGAAGGGGATTCTCCAGATTTGCATTTTGATGATACAGTTTACGGCGGAGACTTTCTCGCCAATCAGCCGCAGGTAAAAGCAATGTGTGATGCTGCACCAGGTATTATACATATGTTTGACCGTATGGGAGTCATGTTTAACCGTACGCCGGAAGGGCTATTAGATTTCCGACGTTTTGGCGGTACGCAGATGCACCGTACAGCATATGCAGGGGCAACGACAGGACAACAATTATTATATGCATTAGATGAGCAGGTTCGCCGTTATGAGGTGGAAGGACTGGTCACTAAATTTGAAGGCTGGGAATTCCTTGAAGCGGTTATTGATGAAAACGGTGTAGGAAAAGGAATTGTGGCTCAAGATGTGAAAACACATGAAATTAGAGCATTTCGTTCAGATGCAACCATCTTTGCAACTGGAGGACCTGGTATCATTTTCGGGAAATCAACAAATTCCATGATCAATACAGGCTCTGCAGCAAGTAAGCTTTATTTGCAAGGTGCAAAATATGCAAATGGAGAATTTATCCAAATCCATCCGACTGCTATTCCGGGAGATGATAAACTAAGATTAATGAGTGAATCAGCTCGTGGGGAAGGCGGACGAGTTTGGACGTATAAAGATGGAGAACCTTGGTACTTCCTTGAAGAAAAATATCCGGCATATGGTAACCTTGTTCCTCGTGATATCGCAACACGTGAAATTTTTGATGTTTGCGTAAACCAAAAACTTGGTATCAATGGGGAAAACATGGTTTACCTTGATTTATCGCATAAAGATCCAAAAGAGCTTGATGTAAAACTCGGCGGAATTATTGAGATTTATGAGAAATTTGTCGGTGAAGATCCTCGTAAAGTGCCGATGAAAATCTTCCCTGCAGTTCACTATTCCATGGGTGGATTATGGGTTGATGAGAAGCAAATGACAAGCATTCCTGGAATTTTTGCTGCTGGTGAATGTGATTATTCACAGCATGGCGGAAATCGCCTGGGTGCGAATTCCCTGTTATCCGCAATCTATGGCGGTATGGTGGCAGGTCCAAATGCTATTGAATATATTGATGGGCTGGAGGAGCATGTGGAAGAGCTTCCGGATGAACTCTATCAATCTCGTGAAGAAGCAGAACAAAGCGATTTTGAAAAGCTGATGAATATGCAGGGAACAGAAAATGCATATCAAATCCATAAAGAGCTTGGAGACTGGATGACAGATAACGTAACAGTGGTACGTGAAAATGAAAAGCTGTTAAAAACGGATGAGAAAATCGTCGAATTGATGGAGCGCTGGGAAAATATCAATATTAATGATACGACCCGCTGGAGCAACCAAGGAGTTATGTTCACCCGTCAATTAAAGCATATGCTTCAATTAGCACGAGTGATTACCATTGGTGCATATAACCGGAACGAAAGCCGCGGAGCACATTATAAACCGGAGTTTCCGGAAAGAAATGATGAGGAATGGTTAAAAACAACTGTTGCTGAATACAATGCGGAAAAGAATGAGCCTGTATTTAGTTATGAAGATGTAGATATTTCCTTGATTCCCCCTCGGAAACGAGATTATACAACAAAACATTAGAAAGGAGTAAACGAAATGGCTGAACAAAGTAAAGTTACCTTTATTATAACTAGACAAGACGGTCCGGACGCTGCTCCTTATGAGGAAACGTTTGAGATACCTTATAGACAGAATATGAATGTTATTTCTGCTTTAATGGAAATCCGAAAAAATCCTGTAAACAGCAAAGGAGAGCAAACCACACCAGTCATGTGGGACATGAACTGCTTAGAGGAGGTTTGCGGCGCTTGTTCAATGGTTATTAATGGAACAGCAAGGCAGTCCTGTGCGGCATTGGTTGATCAGCTGGAGCAGCCTATCCGTTTAGAGCCGATGGCCACATTCGATGTTGTCCGTGACCTTATCGTCGACCGTGATCGCATGTTTGAAGCTTTAAAACAAGTAAAAGCATGGATTCCAATCGACGGTACGCATGATTTAGGTCCTGGACCGCGCATGCCGGAGAATAAACGCCAATGGGCATATGAGCTGTCTAAATGTATGACATGCGGTGTTTGTCTGGAAGCTTGTCCGAACGTAAATGACAGTTCCAATTTCATTGGTCCTGCTGCTATTTCCCAAGCACGTTTATTTAACGCGCATCCAACTGGTGAAATGAATGCCAGTGACCGTTTAAACGGTTTAATGGAAGACGGCGGAATTGACGGCTGCGGAAATTCTCAAAACTGTGTACAAGTTTGTCCAAAAGGAATTCCTCTGACAACTTCTATCGCAGCAATGAACCGCGCGACCAATATCCAAGCATTTAAAAACTTCTTTGGAAGCGACACAGCACTTTAATAGGTGATGGATAACAAGCGAAAAACCCTAACCACTAATCCGGTCAGGGTTTTTCTTCAACTGAAAATGAAAACGTTTTAATTAAAAGATAGAGATTGATATAAAATTGTACAAGAGAGAGGAAAAAGTTGTATGCCCCGTATTCCTTATATTGAAGATTTTTCGGCATGGGAGAAAGATTTTTCTTTCTATATCCCTATATCTGTCCGATTTTCTGAAACAGATATGTATGGTCATGTGAATAATGTTTCCCCATTTATTTATTTTGAAGAAGCGCGTATTGCCTATTTAAACAGTATCGGTTTTTTATCAAAGGATATGCGTCAAAAAGACGGAATTATTGTTGCTGATTTGCAATGTAATTATCTGAAGGAGCTCTATTTTGGCGATGATATTCGTGTTTATGTAAAAACAGCATCTGTCGGCAATACTTCTTTTGATATTCACTATAAGGTGATGAGAGAAGAGGAGGCCATCCTGACAGCTCGAGGAAGGCTAGTTTATATTGATACAGAAAAGAAAGCCCCAAAAAAGCTGTCTGATGCATTAAAGCAGAAGCTGCTGGAGACATGATCTATATTAATCGCGTTCAAACTAGATGGACACGAAGAGAATGAATAGCCAGGCTGAACGTCTAAATAGAAAAAGCTGGATGGATGATAGTTTTTTATCGTCCATCCAGCTTGCGCATTATTTAGCTCTTCTGTTTTCGCTGCTTTCAAAGAGCTTTCTTAGTTTTTAATTCCTTTCTTCTAGTTAGTAGCTAATTTTTTCTAAATGAATTTAAACTACTACTGAAGCAAGAACTTTTTGAATATCATAAATATTAGTGTCTTTCTTAAATGTTTTAGAAACAAGCGGATTGACTCCGCCTGAAATCCATATTTTAAGTTCCGCATCCATATCAAAATGTCCGGCAGTCTCCACGCTGAAATGGGAGATGCTTTTATACAGTATGGAATGATATTCTGTTTTCTTGCCGGTTAAACCTTGTTTGTCAACCAAAATCAGACGTTTATTGGTGAAAATAAATAAATCACGAATAACTTTAAAAGCTGCGCTTACTTCTTCCCCTTCAATAAATAATTGCTCGTATTCTTTCATGATTTCCTTTTCATCTACGTTTGAAGCATTTCCCATTAAACCATCTAAAATTCCCATCATTTCGTCCCCCAGTTTTATAGTTTATTTATTATACTTTTGTTTCTTCATAGCCATATCTGTAATGTATGTAAAATATTTCTCTAATTCTTTCATTTCATCCGGGCCCATTGCCTCCCATCGATCAATCTCGTGGAATCTCGAACACTCCACCCTATATTCTTTAATCAAACGACTGATTTCCGAGATTGGATTGAATTCATTTTCTAAATTTCTATTATCTGTCCTGCCTAGCAGGTAGTCCACACTTACTTCGAAATAGTCAGCTAATTTAACTACTAAATTATAATCTGGTGTTCTTGTTCCTTTTTCATAAGCAGTATATGCAGGGCGAGTGACACCAATAATAATTGATATTTCTTGTTGGGTATTTTTCTTTTCATTCCTTAATGCTGCTAATCTTTGATTAAGCATTTATTTTTATCCTCCCTATAACTATATTTTACAGTAACAATGTGTTACTTGAAATGGAATGTAACAAATAGCGACTATTCATATAAAAATCTATAAAAAAGTAACAATATGAAACTGTAATCAATTGTAACCTTAATAAGGGAGACGTGAAAAACTAAAAAAGTCAAAATACATTTCTTGAAAGCCTGTAGCAGCAAATTTAGATGTTGGATAGGAATAGAAAAGAAATGGTTTAATAAATAGGTGAGATATTCTCTGGAGCTAAAGAAAAATGAAAAAGAAATGCAGAATAAGGAAAGGATATTCCTATTCATATGTAATTTAATTAATTTAAGAAAATTTTTTAGTTATAAAAAAGATAAATACTATCTATTACTATTTGATTATATATGGTAAAATTTACTTATTACATATACAGGGGTGATCAATATGTCAAAAGAAAGAAAGCGTGTTTTGAAAAAATGGCAGTTTTTTCTAATCGCGATAATCGCAGCCGCAGCAATTTTAAGCGGTTGCGGGGATGAAGGAGAGGCAGCAGAAGAACCGGATCAAGATGAAATGAATAATGAGGAGGAGACTAAAGAAGCAGAGGAAGAAGCTGCCGAGGAGGAAGAGTCTGAAGAAGCAGAAGAACTTGCTGAAGCGGAGGAGCTTGAAGAAACGGAAGAAATAGAGGAAGAAACGGTTGAAGCGGAGGAGCCTGAAGAAGCAGAGGAGAATCCGGCTGAAGTGGAGGAATCCGAAGAGGCAGAAGAGGATCTGGCTGAAGTGATAGAACCGGAAGAAGTTGAAGAAGAACTTGTTGAAGAGGAAGCATCTGGAGAAAGCTTCTCTCAACAAAATGCAGTGAGCGCAGCTGGCGATTATTTAAATTTTACAGCTTTTTCAGAAAGCGGTTTGATAGAACAACTGGAATTTGAAGGATTTACAAATGAAGAAGCTGTTTATGCAGTCAATCAATTGGATGCAGATTGGCAAGAACAAGCAGTTTTATCGGCAGAGGATTATATAGCATTTACTAGCTTTTCAGAAAGCGGCTTGGTAGAACAGCTGGAATTTGAAGGATTCAGCAATGAACATGCGGTGAATGCAGTCAGTCAATTAGATGTAAATTGGCAGGAGCAAGCAGTATTAACAGCAGAAGATTATTTGTCTTATTCCAGTTTTTCCAAAAGCGGCTTGATTGATCAGCTCGTGTTTGAAGGGTTCAGCAATGAGCATGCTACGTATGCTGCAGAGCAAGTAGGCTTTTAAAAAGATAAATAGTATAAAAGTCACCCTGAAAATAGGGTGGCTTTTTCTTATATAAAATCTGAAGGGGCAGATTTATTATGCGGCGAGCATTTGATTGTTAAACCTTTCATTACTTTTAAAAATAAAAAGTCTGAGCTCTTTTTTCAAAGCTCAGACTAAAAAGCACCTTCATATAGCCTTAGTTTATACCTGTAAGGAATGACGATAAAGTATACGATTGTATGGTGAGTCCTGCCGTAGCATCTCACCACTGAATGCATGTATTGATTTGAGTTCAAAACAAAAATAGAATAAAAAAGAAAATAAATGTATTTTGATCTCGAACGACATGCTGGTGTATCATTTTTTCTTTTTTGTGTGTTTACAGTTTTAATTCGCCCATGCGAAGCAATTCAACAACAGCCTGTGAACGGCCTTTTACCCCCAGTTTTTGCATCGCGTTTGAAATGTGGTTCCTCACAGTTTTTTCTGAGATGAATAGCTCTTGGGCAATCTCTTTTGTTGTTTTATCTTGTACCAATAGTTCAAACACTTCTTTCTCGCGTTTGGTCAGCAGCTGCTTCGGTTTATACCCATTATCCTTCAAATGTTACCCCCTCCTTGCTTTATAGAACTGCATCATGAAGGGAAATTATTTAGTCGATATAGCTTATGAAGGCTGAAACAAAAGAGTGCGTACATTTTTAAAGGTATTTGCCTTGGACGGCTTTAAAAAAGTTTTCAAGAAGCGATTTTTAGTTTACTATGTAATACAAGCAGCAAGAAAATGACTTCATAACCATTGCTATTTAATTAGTGTTAAAATACCAGGAGCAATTCTTACTTTTAGGGGGTATCAATGTGGAAAAAAATAAAGAATTGGAAAAGAATAAAGATGTAGAAGCAGTGAATAAAATGGAAAAACAATTAAGGTATATTTCTGGCATGATTAAACAAAATGGCAGGAAAATATTACATCATTATCCGATTACTTCGCCGCAGTTTATTGCCTTGCAGTGGCTGCTGGAAGAAGGAGATTTGACCGTTGGCGAATTGTCGAACCGTATTAGCCATGCATTTAGTACGACGACAGACTTAGTTGACCGTTTAGAGAAAAATGAATTAGTAGAGCGTGTCCGCGATACAAATGACCGGCGCGTGGTGCGCATCCATCTTCTGGAAAAAGGGAAGCATATTATTGAAGAAGTAATCCAAAAACGTCAGGAATATTTGCAGGATGTTTTATCTTCATTTTCAGATGAGCAGAAAGAAACGTTGAATGATTTGTTAGGCTTTTTGCATGATGAAATGAAGCAAGTTAATGAGAAGTAGCAATAGCAAAAAGGGAGAGAGCGCTTTGGAACAGCCAATTGGTGTAATAGATTCAGGAGTGGGCGGGTTAACGGTTGTTCATGAACTAATGAGACAGCTGCCTAAAGAGCCGCTTATTTACTTAGGAGATACAGAAAGATGCCCATACGGACCGAGAACGAAAGAAGAGGTAAAACAATTCACATGGGAAATGGTCCGTTTTTTACTTAAAAAAAATATAAAAATGCTTGTGATTGCTTGTAATACGGCAACCGCATTTACAATAGAAGAGTTACAAGAAAAATTGGATATTCCGGTTATTGGCGTTATCAAGCCTGGCGCGAGGGCTGCAATCAAATCTACGGAGAATAATTATATCGGTGTAATTGGAACAGAAGGAACGGTGCAGAGCGGTGCATATAGTTATGCACTACGTCAAATCAAGTCTGATATTGAGGTTATTTCTTTAGCTTGCCCTGCTTTTGTTCCGATGGTGGAAAAAGGGATCCTGGACGGGCCGGAAGCAAAACAAGTAGTGGAAACAACCCTGGTGCCTATTTTAGAGCATGATCAAATGGATACATTGATTTTAGGCTGTACGCATTATCCACTATTAAAGGATACTATTCAAGCGGTGGCAGGAGAGAAAATTACTGTTATTTCTTCCAGTGAAGAAACGGCAAGAGAGACGAGTACAACATTAGATATTCATCAAATTGCGAATGGCGATGACCCGATGCCGCCCCATGAATTTTATGCGACAGGAGATTTGAATATTTTTATCGAAATCACACAGAAGATTTTTAAAGATAGTAATTTTGGTGTGCTGACAATTAAACATGCAGATTTGCGTCATGTTTAATCTCAGTAGCTTTAACTCCTATGCAGATGAGAGTGAATCTTTGCATAGGAGTTTTTTCTCACAGCTGCATATTAACCTGACAACATTGCTGCGATTATTCGCTCCATCGTAAAGAGCCATGCGTCGAAACCTCCACTGATTAAAGTTTCAGTTTATGTGGTCTTTTTTCAGATATAAAATGAAACTTCCTTTATAAACTATCTAAATCATGGTCTATTTCTCGGGGTGGGCTCGTATGATTAATAGTACAAACCATCTTGGGAGGTAGTTGCATGAGTAAAATGATAATCCGATTAATCGTGGCTTTTGGAATATTAGTCTTGTTGGCAGGATGTTTTAAAGGAGAACAGTCATCAAAAGAGGTGGATCCTCCGCAAAATGCAGAAGCAGTAAATGGGGAAGAAACAGCAGATGATGAAGCAGCAAACGAGGAAGATGCTGCAGCTCCTCCTGAGGAAGCAGAAGATACGGTTTCTAGAGAGTTGTATTTAATTGATTCAAACGGGATGGTTGCCTCACAAATGATTGAGCTTCCAATTCCTGAAACAAATCAAGTGGCGCAGCAAGTTATTGAATATATGGTTAAAGGCGGTCCAATCACTCCAATGCTGCCAAACGGCTTCCAAGCTGTGCTTCCGGAGGATACAGAAGTCCTTGGCATTGATCTTCAAGAAGACGGTACAATTGTCGTAGATTTATCCGGAGAATTTTCCGATTATGAAGCAGCATCTGAGCTTCCTATTTTAGAAGCTGTTACACACACGCTGACACAATTTGAGAATGTTAATAAGGTCAAGCTTCGGGTGGATGGAGTCGATTTAAAGGAAATGCCAGTAAATGGTACACCGATCAATAATGGTTATACACGGGCAAAGGGAATCAATTTGACCAATAATGATACATTAGACTATTTTAACAGTAGTCCAGTTACCATGTTTTATCCGGTAGAACAGGAAAATAACCGTTATTATGTTCCTGTTACGCAATATGTCGAGATGGATGATGAAAATGATTTAACAGGCGTTGTGAATGAACTGGTAGACGGTCCAGGTTATCAAAATCATGTTGTGAATGTTTTTAGCCCGGAAGCAGCCTTGACAGCAGATCCGGTTATAGAGGAAGGAGTTGTCCATCTGACATTTAATGAAGGTATCCTGATGGATTCCGAGCAAAATATTATCTCAGATGAAGTGATGGAGACTATGGTCAGAACGTTAACGCAGCGGCCAAACATCGATGCGGTAAATGTTCAGGTTGAAAATGTGGATGAAGTATTTAATGAAAATGGAGAGCCTTATTCTGCACCGGTGTCAGCAGATATATATACTCCAAGTGAAGAATTATAAAAGGATTGCAATGTGCGATGAAGCATCTGGAGAGCAGTTTACCTGTTCTTGAGGTGCTTTTTTCTTTGAACGGATAATTTGAAGATACATACTTCTTTTAACAGCATTCTCATGTTTCTTTTTTCGAAAATATGATAAGCTATGTAATGTGAAATAAGGAGGAAAATAGATGGAAAGACAGGATAATCGAAAACCAAATGAATTGCGGCCGATAAAAATAACACCGGGCTATATTACACATCCGGAGGGGTCTGTATTAATTGAAATGGGCCAGACAAAGGTTATTTGTAATGCGAGTATTGAAGATAGAGTGCCGCCATTTATGAGAGGCCAGGGAAAAGGATGGATTACAGCGGAATATGCAATGCTGCCGCGTGCAACAGAGCAGCGTAATATTCGTGAATCTTCTAAAGGAAAAGTGAGCGGCAGAACGATGGAGATTCAACGTTTGATTGGACGAGCACTACGTTCAGTTGTTGACCTTTCCAAAATCGGGGAACGGACCATCTGGATTGATTGTGATGTTATTCAAGCGGATGGCGGAACTAGAACAGCTTCCATTACAGGTGCTTATGTCGCTATGGCAATTGCACTTCATCAGCTTGTTGAAAAGAAAGTGCTGAAGGAGCTTCCTTTAACTGATTTCTTAGCGGCAATTTCAGTTGGTGTATTGCCTGAGGGATGTGAGGTACTTGATCTGAATTATCAGGAAGACAGTACAGCGGATGTCGATATGAATATTGTGATGACTGGTAAAGGGGAATTTGTAGAACTGCAGGGAACTGGAGAAGAAGCTACATTTAGTCCAAAGCAATTACAAGCGATGCTCGGTTTAGGTGAGCAAGGTATTCAGGAATTGATCAGCCAGCAGAAAGAAACGCTTGGCTCTATTGCAGATTTGGTTAACCAAGACTGATTTCATTGGGGGAGATACCATGAAGAAGATTATTATTGCAACAAAAAATAAAGGAAAAGTAAAAGAATTTAGAGATTTCTTTGCTCCTCATCATATTGAGGTAGTTTCCCTGCTTGATTTAGACGAGGACATTCCAGATATTGAGGAGACAGGGGAGAGCTTTGTAGAAAATGCAGCTATCAAAGCGGAGCAAATTTCTAATCGTTTCCAAAAGACAGTGCTGGCTGATGATTCAGGGCTGGTTATTGACAGTTTAGAAGGAAGACCCGGAGTGTATTCCGCCCGTTATGCCGGCGAACCGACAGATGATCAAGCGAATATTGATAAGGTTCTGGAGGAAATGAAGGAAATTCCTGAAGGCGAACGCGGAGCCCGCTTTGTCTGTGTCTTAGCAATTGCTCAGCCTGGTCAGGAGCCGTTGTTTGTAACTGGGTATTGTGAAGGTCATATTCAAACGGAACAGAGTGGAGAAAATGGTTTCGGCTACGATCCTATTTTTGTACCGGAGGGTTATGAAAAAACAATGGCAGAGCTGGATCCGGCTGAAAAAAATCAAATCAGCCATCGGAAAATAGCGATGAATCAATTGGAACAAAATATACATTTGCTCTAAGGAATAAAGAGGAGGAGTATAATGACAAGCGTACTGATTACAAGTGACAGTCACGGGTTGACGAAAGAACTGGAAGAAATGACGGAAAAGCATGCTGCAGATTTATACATCCATTGCGGTGATTCGGAGCTGGATTTTGATGCGGCAGAGTTGAGCGCTTTTTATAAAGTTGGAGGAAATTGTGATTTTGATTCGCTTTATCCAGAACAAGAAATGTTAGATTTAAATGGTCTTCGTTTCTTTGTAACGCATGGTCATCTTCACCAAGTGAAAGGAAGCTTGACCAACCTATCCTATGCAGCAGAAGAGTATGCTGCAAATGTCGTATGCTTTGGTCATACCCATATTGCCGGTGCTCAAAAAATGGGGAATCAATTATTTATCAATCCAGGGAGTATTCGTATGCCTAGAAATCGTGTGGAAAAAACATACGCTGTTTTAAGCTGGGAAAATACAGATGAAGTGCAGGTAGACTTCTACACTTTAAAAGATGGAAAAATAGAAGATATGAGCTATCGTACTTCTTTGTAAAACGAAACTTCATACATTGATAATGTTATGGACGACTCTCCGTGATAAATAAGATAAAAGCAGTTCATATTTTTCTGAAAAGAGAATGTGAACTGCTTTTATTGCTTTCACTAGAGAATTTTCAAGCTGTTTTTCCCTTGTGTACCGAGGGTTTTCGTCATTTTTATGAAGCCGAGAAATAAAAATTAAAAATCTGTTGACAAAAACTTCTATCCCACATATAATATTACTTGTCCGTTAAAAACGGTGCACATCATTTCATACATAAAACACGGTAATTGCGGGTGTAGTTTAATGGTAAAACCTCAGCCTTCCAAGCTGATGACGAGGGTTCGATTCCCTTCACCCGCTCCATCATGTCCCAGTAGCTCAGCAGGATAGAGCAACAGCCTTCTAAGCTGTGGGTCGCAGGTTCGAATCCTGCCTGGGACGTAAACAGTTTAAAAAGCTCAAAACCTCAATTAATAAGGTTTTGAGCTTTTTTGGTTTCTAGAAAAAGATAATTGGCTCTATATTAAAAACTGGGCTTGCAGGGATATGAATAAATTCAGTTAAGAAAGAAACTAGCTGACGTTATTTTTCGGGTGCAGCAGCTTACATCTATATCACGAATGATTTATAATGCATAGATTTTGATGAAGTGCCTAAAATGAATTTAACTATCTTTTTGCAAATTAATATAGACCCGCTGCTTTTTTAAGGGTAACATGATAATGAGACAGGAAGGTTAAACCTGCTGCAGATATAATCTGAAAAAAATAGTTTAAATAGTGTAGGATAGGGTATAACAGATTTGAAGAAAATTTTTGGAAACCCAGAATAGAGGTGAACAAATGAAAGATAGTGCTAAAGTGATATTATTTCCGAATACGAAAAAACAATTGGAAGAAGAAGGTTTGCATGCATTAAAGGAAAAAAGGTACAAAGAGGCATTAGATAAATTAAATAGTCTGATTGCATATCATGAAGGAAGCCATGAAATATACATTGGTAAATTAATGTGTTTGATGGAATTAGGAAAGTATAAGGATGCAGAGCAGCTCAGTGAAGAACTGCTGGCCAGAAAAGACGCACATTATTATCATTACTTCCATATTTATTTAACCATTCTTTTTCAAACAAGCCAGTATCAGCATTTGATGGATTTGTTAGAAATAGAATTTGAGCATAATATGATTCCTGACATGCTTCAAGAGCCTTTTCAGCAGTTATATGAAATGAGCGGCAATATGAAGATTGGGATCGATGAAGATAATGCCGTCAGTTTTATGAAAGAACTTAAGGAAGCTGTAAGGGATGATGATTATCTGAAGCAATGGAATATCATTGATAACCTTCGGCGGATACAGGCAAATCCGGAGGAAGAAAATATCAGACTGCTTGAAAATCCTCAAGTGCATCCTGTTATTAAAACTGCTTTATTAGAATGGTTCAAAGAAACAGGCATAGAAAGATCTGTCTACATACATAAATTTGAGGCAATGATGGTTACTCAGCCGACGGAATTGATCCAGATATCTGAAGAGAAAAGCTATATAGCTATAACGGAAGAATTAGAAAAAAGGGCAGAAGCCAATCCATCTCTATTAAATTTGATTGAGCAGCTTGTATATCGATACTTTTACGTGACTTATCCATTTACACCGAAAGAGAGTGATATGTTTTCTTTTGCAGAAGCCGTCTATATTCTTGGAAATGACTATTTACAGCTGGATTTGCAGCTGGACGAATTGAATGAAACTGCCCAATCATGGATAGAGTCTATAAAAATTTGTAACTCGCTTTATTTAAGTATCATTGAAGAGTAGGTAGTAAAATGCTTGAAACACAAAAGATATGTGTTATAATGAGGTGGTTGTAAATTAGGAAAAATGATTGATCAAATGAATAATGAAATGCAATGATAGATTTGATTTTGGAGGGAATAATAATGACAACAAAATGGGAAAAACAAGAAGGTAATAAAGGAGTATTAACGTTTGAAGTATCTGTTGAAGACTTTGATCAAGCGTTAGACCAAGCGTTCAAAAAGGTATCGAAGGATGTTCAGATTCCTGGTTTCCGTAAAGGGAAAATTCCACGCAGTATTTTTGAAAAACGCTTTGGCGTAGAATCTCTATATCAGGACGCAGTAGATATTGTACTTCCTAGTGCTTATTCTAAAGCAGTTGATGAAGCTGAGATTTTCCCAATTGCACAGCCTTCTATCGACATTGATCAGATTGAAAAAGGACAACCGCTTGTTTTCACTGCGGAAGTAGAAGTGAAACCAGAGGTGAAACTTGGTGAATATAAAGGTTTAGAAGTGGAAGAAAAATCTGTAGAAGTAACTGATGAAGATGTAGAACAGGAAATCGAAAATCTTCGTGAACGCCAAGCAGAATTAGTTGTAAAAGAAGATAGCGAAATCGAAGACGGCGATACTGCTGTTATCGATTTTGAAGGATTCAAAGATGGCGTTGCTTTTGAAGGCGGACAAGGTGAAAATCATTCACTGGAAATTGGTTCCGGACAATTTATCCCTGGCTTTGAAGAACAATTGATTGGTAAAAAAGCTGGTGATGAAACAGAAGTAGAAATCACTTTCCCTGAAGAGTACCATGCGGAAGATTTAGCTGGTCAGGACGCAGTCTTTAAAGTGAAAATTCATGAAGTAAAAGCAAAAGAATTACCAGAACTGGATGATGAATTTGCAAAAGATGTTGATGAAGAAGTAGAAACACTTGATGAATTGAAAGCAAAAAAACGTGAAGAACTGGAAACAAACAAAAAACAACAAGCTGAAAATGAACAGCGTGAAGAATTACTTCAACAAGCTTCAGATAATATCGAGGTAGAGATTCCAGAAGCAATGGTAGACACAGAAGTAAATCAGATGGTTCGCGAATTTGAACAACAGCTTCAAATGCAAGGCATGACATTAGAAATGTACAGCCAATTCTCAGGACAAGATGAGAATGCTTTGAAAGAACAAATGCGTGAAGATGCTGAAAAGCGTGTAAAAACTAACTTGACGTTAGAAGCAATTGCTGAAGCTGAAAATCTTGAAGCTACAGAAGAGGATATCGATGCAGAGCTTGAAAAAATGGGCTCTATGTACGGAGTTGAGAAAGAACAGCTTCTACAAATGCTTGGCGGTTCCACAGAAACATTAGAAAATGATTTAAAAATGCGTGCTGCAATTGAATTCTTAGCTGAAAACAGCAAAACAAAATAATTTTTATAAACAAGTGAAAAAAGAGGATAAATAAGACAAGGTGCGCCGAGAGACGTGCCTTGTCTTTCCTGTTAATTAGGACAGTGTCGAATAAACGAAGATTTTGTCAAAAGCGGTATTTGTTCCAGGATATAAAGTATACTATACAGATGGAATTGCAAATAGTTGACATTTAAAAGAATTGATTCATACTGTATAGACACACTTATCATAGGATTATCTTTAGAAAATATAAAAAGTATATTGTTTTGTATTTCTATTTGTATCTGATATGATGAATTATAAAGCTGACTGCTAATCCGATACGGCACATGTAGGAGTGAATGAATATGTTGAATTTAGAAGCCGGGATGGGACAATCAAATTGCTCTTTTTGTGGGAAGAACGAAAAAGAAGTTCAGAAATTAGTAGCTGGCCCTGGCGTTTATATATGTAACGAATGTGTTAGGAAAGTCTCAGAGATTGTTGAGGAAGGCGGCGAAAAGTAATGTTTAAATTTAATGAAGAAAAAGGACAATTAAAATGTTCTTTTTGTGGCAAAGGCCAAGAACAAGTACGAAAGCTGGTAGCTGGTCCCGGTGTTTATATATGTGATGAATGTATTGAATTATGCACAGAAATTGTTGAGGAAGAGCTTGGCACCGAGGAAGGCATGGAAATGAATGAGATTCCAAAGCCAAAAGAAATCTGTGATACACTTGATGATTACGTAATTGGTCAAGATAAAGCCAAAAGAAATCTTTCTGTAGCAGTATATAACCATTACAAACGTGTTAATTCCGGCATGCATAATGGGGATGTAGAAATCTCTAAAAGTAATATTGCCATGATTGGGCCTACAGGAAGCGGTAAAACACTCTTAGCTCAAACATTAGCAAGAATTATTAATGTACCATTTGCAATGGCTGATGCAACATCATTAACAGAAGCAGGATATGTAGGAGAGGATGTAGAAAATATTCTTCTCAAACTGATCCAAGCTGCTGATTATGATGTAGAAAAAGCAGAAAAAGGAATCATTTATATTGATGAGATTGACAAAGTAGCAAGAAAATCTGAAAATCCATCGATTACAAGAGATGTTTCCGGAGAAGGCGTACAGCAGGCGCTTCTAAAAATCTTAGAAGGAACAGTAGCAAGCGTACCTCCTCAAGGTGGAAGGAAGCATCCGCATCAAGAATTTATCCAAATCGATACAACCAATATTTTATTTATTGTCGGCGGTGCATTTGACGGTATTGATCAAGTAATCAAGCGTCGTATAGGTAAAAAAGTAATTGGTTTTGGTGCAAATGAAGAGCAGGAAGAATTGGATACAGCACAATTGCTGTCTAAAGTTCTTCCGGAAGATTTATTACGCTATGGTTTAATCCCAGAATTTATTGGACGTATTCCGGTAATTGGCAGTCTTACTCCGCTGGATGAAGATGCCCTGATTGAAATTTTGACTAAACCAAAGAATGCACTTGTTAAACAGTATCAAAAGCTGTTTGAAATTGATAATGTCGAGCTTGAATTTGAACAGGATGCGCTTATCGAAATTGCTAAGAAAGCTATTGAACGGAAGACTGGTGCACGCGGACTTCGTTCTATCATAGAAGGAATCATTGTAGATGTTATGTTCGACCTTCCTTCTAGAGAAGACGTAGAAAAATGCATCATTACAAAGGACACTGTTATCCAGGAAGATGGAAGTCCAAAACTTGTTTTCCAGGACGGTACCGTTCAAGAAGGAAATGAGAAGTTACCAAAGGAAAGTGCATAAGCATAAACGGGTGAGGAATGCAGATTCTGGTCAGAATCTGCATTCTTCCTCTTTTCTGCTGGTATAGGACGTGCTTTCAGTAAAATCTTCTTTTATCACGATGCCCGATTGGCGAAACTCCTGATGAATAAATGTTTCTTTTTATAAAATGACTATAATAATCATAGATACCTGAATACTTGTTTATAATAAAAGAAGGTATGATGGTGTTTACATTTTGTTGATTTTTTTTTACACTTAGAAAGAGCCTTACAGAGAAAATACATAAAAAATGAAAATAGGGGGTGAATGTATGACAGCAAACTATTTAAAAATGCCGCTGCTGCCTCTGCGGGGGTTGATTGTGTTTCCGTCGATGGTATTACACCTTGATGTAGGAAGGGATAAGTCTATTGCTTCTTTGGAACAAGCTATGTTAGCTGATCAATACATATTTTTAGCTTCACAGAAAAAAATGAATTCAGATGATCCGAGTTCTGCTGACATCTACAATATTGGAACCGTTGCAAAAATTAAACAGATTACGAAGCTGCCGAATGGAACACAACGAGTACTTGTAGAAGGGTTCTATCGGGCGGAGGTTATTCGTTATCTGGAAGAAGAAGAAAACTTTATTGTAGAGGCAGAAGAAAAAGAGGAGATTGTTGGAGACAGCTATGAAACTGAAGCTTTAATGCGTACGCTGCTTGAACAATTCCAACAGTACATAAAGGTTTCACGTAAATTAACGGATGAAACATTTGAAACCGTTGGCGATATTGATCATCCGGGCCGCTTAGCGGATATGATTACCTCACATCTTTCTTTAAAGCTGGATGACAAGCAGGAGATATTAGAATGCTTTGATGTCACGGAAAGAATACATAAGCTTCTGGATATTATTGCGGATGAGCGGAAGATTTTATCCATTGAAAAGAAAATCGGTCAAAAGATTAAAACTTCCATGGAAAAAACTCAGAAAGAATATTATTTAAGAGAGCAATTAAAGGTGATACAAAAAGAATTGGGAGACCGTGACGGCAGAACTGGCGAATTGGAACAGCTCAGAACAAAAATTGAACAGTCTGATATGCCTGAAAGAATTACCACCGTTGCGATGAAGGAATTAGGACGTTACGAAAAGGTCCCGCAGTCATCTGCTGAAAGCTCTGTCATCCGAAATTATATTGAGTGGCTTGTTGCGCTTCCATGGCAAACCAAAACAGAAGATAATATTCAAATGAAGAAAGCTGAAAAAGTGTTAAATGCAGATCACTATGGATTAGAAAAGGTGAAGGAACGCATTTTAGAATACTTAGCTGTTCAAAAGCTTACTAATACGATAAAGGGGCCGATTTTATGTCTGGTCGGACCGCCTGGAGTCGGGAAGACTTCTCTAGCGAAGTCGATTGCCAACGCAATCGACCGGAATTTTGTCCGTATTTCTTTAGGCGGCATTCGGGATGAAGCGGAAATTCGCGGACATCGCCGAACTTATATCGGCGCCATGCCGGGAAGAATTATGCAAGGAATGCGGCGGGCTGAAACGGTTAATCCGGTATTTTTATTAGATGAAATTGAGAAAATGTCCAATGATTTTCGGGGCGATCCTTCTTCAGCTATGCTGGAGGTACTGGATCCAGAACAAAATCATAACTTTAGTGATCATTACATTTAAGAGACCTATGATTTATCTAATGTATTGTTTATTGCTACTGCAAATAACATCAACAGTATTCCAGAGCCGTTATTGGATCGGATGGAATTAATCTCTATCCCGGGGTATACAGAGGTTGAAAAGCTGCATATCGCGAAACGTCACCTTATACCAAAACAAATTAAAGAAAATGGACTGACTAAAAGTAAAATACAAATTCGTGAGTCTTCTATCATGAAATTAATCCGCACATATACGAGGGAGGCAGGCGTCCGCGGTTTAGAAAGACAAATTGCGACGCTTTGCCGGAAAGCGGCTAAAGAGCTTGTCTCTGATGAAAGCAAGGACAGGATTATTATAACCGATCGCATTGTAGAAGAATATCTGGGCAAGCCGGCATACCGATATGGATTGATTGAAGAGGAAAATCAGGTTGGAGCGGCAACAGGGCTTGCATATACAACAGCTGGCGGAGATATTTTATCGATAGAGGTAACGCATTATCCGGGGAAAGGGAGCCTAAAGCTGACTGGTAAACTTGGCGGCGTTATGCAGGAATCGGCGCAAGCTGCGTTTAGCTATGTGCGTTCTCGTACAGAACAGTTGAATATAGAACCCGATTTTTATGAAAAATACGATATTCATATCCATGTTCCTGCCGGCGCAACACCTAAAGATGGTCCGTCAGCCGGAATTACCATTGCAACAGCCCTCGTATCTTCCTTGACAGGGCGTCCTATCAAAAAAGAAGTAGGAATGACCGGTGAAATTACACTTCGCGGGCGTGTCTTGCCTATTGGCGGATTAAAAGAAAAAGCATTAAGTGCACATCGCGCCGGATTGACGACGATTATTCTTCCGGAAGATAATGAAAAAGATATAGAAGACATTCCAGAAAGTGTCCGTGAGGGGCTTCAGTTTATCCCGGTGAAGCATTTAGATGAAGTCTTAGAAATCGCGTTGGTAAAGGAGGATGAACCTAATGAAAGTTAATCAAGCAGAAATTGTAATCAGTGCTGTCAGTGAGAAGCAATATCCGCAGGAGCAATATCCTGAGTTTGCGCTGGCTGGCCGTTCAAATGTCGGGAAATCTTCCTTAATCAACAAGCTGATTAACCGGAAAAACTTGGCAAGGACTTCTTCCAAGCCGGGAAAAACGCAAACGTTAAATTTCTATCTGATTAATGAATCCCTTTATTTTGTCGATGTTCCGGGTTATGGATACGCACAGGTATCTAAGAAGGAGCGGGCAAAATGGGGCGGCATGATGGAAGAGTATTTTAAAAATAGAGAACCGCTTCGGGCTGTTATTTTAATTACTGATTTACGTCATGAACCGACGACTGATGATGTTCAGATGTATGATTATTTGAAGTTTTTTGAGCTTCCGGTCATCGTGATCGGAACAAAGCTGGATAAAATCCCCAAAACAAAGAAGGACAAGCATATTAAACGATCTAAGAAGGTTTTAGAAATAGATCCAGATGATATTTTTATTCCATTTTCCGCAGAAACCGGCGAAGGCAAAGATGCGGTCTGGGGAGCGATAAAATCTTTCATCGCGGAGGAGCGTCCGTAAAACTTCCGCCTTAGTGACGTTTTGTTATAAGTGAAGATAAAATAAGGATACAGCCAGGAAATTTAATTCCTGACTGTATCCTTATTTGCGTTTGAGCATAAACATACCTAAGAGAATAAGCAGAACTGGCCAAAAACGTTCTAAGAGCGAAACAATCGGCTCAAGCCAGCTGGTGTATATAGAAAGCTGTTCCGAAAAAAGAAATAGCAAGCCTAACAAAATAGAGAAAAGGCCTAAGAAAAATCCTTTTTTTGTTTTGGTATAACGGATAATAAAGGCAAGTCCTATAATAATGAAATAAACAGACCAATCATCTATCCAAAAAGAATAATGCTTTACCCCGTGAAGATGAATGCCGATTCCAAAAAGTAAGGTGCCTATAAATAAATTTTGGTACGTTTTTGTTGTATAGCTATGAATAATAATGCCAATTCCAATTACAATCAGGAAAGATTGCCATGAATATAGGTCAACAAAAAATGGAATTCGGAGCTCCCGCAGTAAAAGAAAAATACCGATTCCAATACATAGATAAGCCAGCAGTGAATGCTTTCTTTTCATAGAAATTCCTCCCAAATGTCTCTGTTTTAATACTGTAGATGATTATACTGGATGTAACAGACAGTCTCTTAAAAAGCAAGTACATCCTTTAAAAAAGTGAGTTCCTTGCTATAATGGGTCAGTTATGTTACATTACAGTCGGAATAAGTTGTTGCAGCGGTCGTTTTTATTTAGCTGGAATGAATCATTTTATCATACATATCCTTATGTTACGTACAAATTGTTTCAGATTCTGTTCACATTTTAGCACGAAAAGCATTTCATGACATGTTATAATGATTATTAGATAATAATCATAAAAAGTTTTGAATCATTTAATCATAATGGGGGTAGTACGGTGCATATTTTAAAGGTTGGGTTTAATTACAAAACAACCCCTGTAGAAATTAGGGAAAAGTTTACGTTTAATGAAGAAAAATTGTCAGAAGCAATGATTGCATTGAAGGAACAGAAGAGTATTCTGGAAGATGTGATTGTTTCAACATGTAATCGGACGGAAGTATACGCAGTTGTTGATCAGCTTCATACTGGCAGATACTATATTAAACAATTTTTAGCAGATTGGTTTGGAGAAGAGAAAGAAACCTTTTCGACATACTTGCAGATTACGGAGGACGATGGTGCAATGGAGCATCTGTTTCGCGTGACAACCGGACTCGATTCCATGGTTCTTGGCGAAACACAGATTCTTGGCCAGCTAAAACAAGCTTTTTCAAAAGGACAACTGGCAAATACAACAGGTACCATTTTTAATGAACTGTTCAAACAAGCTATTACATTCGGGAAACGGATGCATAAAGAGACAGGGATCGGTGAACATGCTGTCTCCATCAGCTATGCAGCTGTGGAATTAGCAAAAGAAAAGTTTGGAGATTTGAGTAATAAGCATGTAGCTATTTTAGGCGCTGGCAAAATGGGCGAATTGGCAGCGAAAAACATTCAAGGCGCTGGAGTAAAGGATATCACTGTCATTAACCGCACACAGGAGAAAGCAAAAATGATGGCAGAGAAATTTGAAGCTAAGTTTGCTGGGATGGATGAACTATCCGCTGTATTAGAAGAAGCGGATATTTTGATCAGCTCTACCGGTTCAGAATCTGTTGTCTTATCGAAAGAAGATATTGAAAAGGTGCAGAGTAAACGGCAGGATAAAGAATTATTCTTAGTAGATATTGCGGTTCCCCGGGATATCGATCCGGAAATTGCTGAAGTAAATCAGGTTGCTTTATTTGATATCGATCACCTGCAGCATATTGTAGATGAGCATCTGGAGTCACGAAAAGCAGCAGCAGAACAAATTGAAATATCCTTAGAGGAAGAAATTGTTCAATTCAAGGAATGGATGAAAACATTAGGAGTTATTCCGGTTATATCTGCTTTGAGACAAAAAGCGTTATCTATTCAAACGGAAACAATGAAAAGTATTGAACGGAAAATTCCAAGTCTGACGGATCGTGAGAAAAAAGTGCTTAATAAGCACACGAAAAGTATTATCAATCAGTTACTGAAAGAGCCGATTACGCAGGCGAAAGAATTGGCCGGCGCAGAGCAGGCAGATGAGGCATTGCAATTATTTATTGATATTTTTGGAATTGAGAATGAGGTAAGAGAAGAATTTGCGAAACAGTTGAAAAAGAATGATGCATTCACTAAATTTACGCAAGAGGAAGCCTCCTCATTCAAGGTTATTGAACGAGTAACCACTGCCTAAGCAGGATGGATTCACCCTGTTTACATCATTCACATCCAACCAGAAGGTCATTTCATTTACTTTCTGGTTGCTTTTTATTGTAGAAGAGGTTGTTCAAAAGTCACCAAATGATAAGAGGCGAATTCTGTAGTTGACGTGTGTTTTACGATGGGACTGGGACAGCGATTACCAATGTTGTCAGGTTAATGAATTTTCTTAAATTCAATACAAATAACAATAAAACTATCTAGCGTAGTGTTTTTCCGTAGCGGTAGCACAAACCTGACAACATTGAGACCTGCGATTACTCGGTCTATTAAAACCGTTGCTGCGATTACTCGCCCCATCGAAAACCTTTGTGGACAACACAGAAGTCACCACATCCTGTGGAAGCCCGTTCGTAAAACACACGTCGCCTTGTTCTTCTTGCTTCTAGATTTGGCAACTTTTGAACACGTATTAGAATAAACCCGGAAAAATCGAGGAGGAGACATCATGCGAAAAATAATTGTTGGTTCGAGAAAAAGTAATTTAGCAATGACACAAACGAAATGGGTTATTGATCAGCTGAAAAAAGCTGGTGTAGAAAATGAATTTGAGATAAAAAAGATTGTTACAAAAGGAGATCAAATCCTTGATGTAACTTTATCAAAAGTTGGCGGAAAAGGTCTTTTTGTAAAAGAAATTGAAAAAGCAATGTTTGACAAGGAGATTGACTTTGCTGTTCACAGCATGAAGGATATGCCTTCTTCTCTTCCTGAAGGACTGGAGATTTCCTCTATTCCGGACAGAGAAGACCATCGCGATGCCTATATTGCGAAAAATAATATTAAATTAGCAGACCTTAAAGAAGGCTCGATTGTCGGCACAAGCAGCTTACGCAGAGGGGCACAAATTCTTGCTGCCAGACCGGATTTAGAGATTAAATGGATTCGAGGTAATGTGGAAACACGAATTCGAAAACTAAATGAAGAAGACTACGATGCAATTATTTTGGCTGTATCCGGATTAAAGCGAGTCGGTTTAAGTGAGGATCTGATTACAGAATACCTGGATCCGGAAATCTGTGTACCTGCTGTAGGACAGGGTTCTCTTGCAATTGAAAGCCGTGCAGAGGATACAGAATTAAAAGAAATCGTCCGAAAGATTCATAATGAATATACCGCCAAAACGGTACTGGCGGAACGTACTTTTCTGCATTTATTGGAGGGAGGCTGTCAAGTTCCTATTGGCGGCTATGCTTATTTAGATGGCGAAGAAATTGTATTAACTGCTTTAGTAGGTACGCCCGATGGACAAACGATTTTGAAGGAAGTTGTCCGCGGTAACGACTCTGTACAAGTTGGTAAGCAGGCAGCAGAAATATTAATGAATCAGGGAGCTAAAGATATCGTTGACCGTGTCAAAGAGGAGATGGAATAATCATGGGTAAGCCGCTTCACGGGGAGCGCATATTGATTACGAGAGAAGAGACAAAAGCTGCTGAGATGGCGGGAAAAGTCACAAAGCTGGGTGGAAGTCCGGTCATCGTCCCAATGATTAAAATAAATTTTCTAAAACAGTTTGAAGATACTTCTGTACTGGAACGTCTCTCGGATTTCAGCTGGGTATTTATAACAAGTGCCAACGGGGTGGAGGGTTTTTTTCAGCTGCTCCGTAAACAGCAGATAAAACTGCCACAAGAATTGAAGATAGGGATCGTCGGGAAGAAAACAGAAGAAGTATTGCATCGATATGGTTATACTGCTTCTTTTGTTCCAGAAACCTTTGATGCCCAGGCGATGGCAGAAGCGTTTATTTCTTTTTACACATTGAATAAGCCAGTGCTGCTGATACGGGGAAATTTATCAAGGCCGACGCTTCCAGAAAAACTGAAAGAAGCACAGATTGCTTATGAGACTTTGGAAGTATATGAGACAACGTATTGTATGGAATCCAAACAAAAGTTGAATCAAGTGCTTTCCGCCGTGGATTATATCACGTTTACAAGTCCATCAACAGCAGAAGCGTTTGTGCAATTGGCAGAATATATACCAAAAAATGCAACATATATTTGTATCGGTAATACGACGGAAGAAAAGGCGAGGGAATTAGGAATTTCTGATGTATATACGTCAACGCCTTATACCGCAGATGCGATGTTGGATTTAATTTCAACGATTGCAAATGAAAGGAAGATAAATCATGAGTGAATTTACATTTGACAGACATCGGCGTTTGCGTTCATCTGTTTCGATGCGCGCACTCGTTCAAGAAACACACCTACGGGCAACGGATTTTATTTATCCGATATTTGTTATTGAAGGAGAAGACATCCGAAATGAGGTTTCTTCCATGCCGGGAGTTTTCCAGGTTTCTTTTGATCATTTATTGAAGGAAGTGGAGGAAGCATATCAATTAGGAATTCGTTCACTTATTTTGTTTGGTGTGGTAGAAGAAAAGGACGAAATCGGCTCTGAGGCTTTTCATGATCATGGAATTATTCAGGAAGCCACAAGAATCGTGAAACAAGCGTATCCAGAAATGCTTGTAGTCGCAGATACCTGTTTATGCGAATACACGTCGCATGGACATTGTGGCGTAATTGAAAATGGAGATGTAGCCAATGATGCTTCTCTGGAGCTGTTAGCTAAAACAGCTGTATCTCAGGCAAAGGCAGGTGCCGATATTATTGCTCCTTCCAATATGATGGACGGATTCGTAACCGTCATCCGCCATGCTTTGGATGAAGCCGGTTTTCATCATATTCCGATTATGTCCTATGCGGTGAAATATGCTTCCGCTTATTACGGACCTTTCCGTGATGCAGCAGACAGTACACCTCAATTTGGAGACAGGAAAACATATCAGATGAACCCTGCTAACCGTTTAGAGGCAATCCGTGAAGCGAAATCGGATATTAAAGAAGGCGCTGATTTCTTAATTGTAAAACCAAGCCTGTCTTATATGGATATTATGCGTGAGGTGAAAGACAATTTTGACGTGCCCGTCGTTGCGTATAACGTGAGCGGGGAGTATTCCATGATTAAAGCAGCTGCTTTAAATGGCTGGATTGATGAGAAAAAATTAGTGACAGAAACCCTGCTATCAATGAAACGTGCAGGCGCAGACTTAATTATTACCTATTTTGCAAAAGATGTGGCAAAATGGTTGCAAGAAGATAAATAAGGGAGGAAGAGCATGGTAAACACAAGGTCAGTAGATGCTTATAAAGAAGCGGTTGATTTAATGCCCGGCGGAGTGAATTCTCCGGTACGTGCATTTAAATCAGTGGGATTGGATCCGATTTTTATGGAAGAAGGAAAAGGCTCTAAAATTACCGATATTGATGGCAACACGTATATTGACTACGTATTAAGCTGGGGTCCGTTGATTTTAGGACATGCTGATGAGCGTGTAACGGAAAGCTTAAAGGAAGTTGTTGAAAAAGGGACAAGCTTTGGAGCGCCTTCATTGTTAGAAAATCAGCTTGCAAAGCTTGTTATCGATCGTGTCCCATCCATTGAAATGGTGCGAATGGTCAATTCCGGAACAGAAGCAACGATGAGTGCAATTCGTCTGGCGCGCGGCTACACCAACCGGGATTTGATTATTAAATTTGAAGGAAGCTATCACGGTCACGGGGACTCCCTGCTGATTAAGGCAGGTTCCGGTGTCGCAACACTTGGCCTTCCAGACAGCCCTGGAGTACCAGAGAATATCGCGAAGAATACAATCACTGTTCCTTATAATGATGTCGATAGTCTGAAGCTTGCTTTTGAGCATTATGGTGACAAAATTGCAGCGGTAATTATGGAGCCTGTATGTGGAAATATGGGAGTCGTGCCTCCAAAAGAAGGTTTCTTACAAGCTGTTCGCGACATTACGGAGCAAAATGGCTCACTTCTTATCTTTGATGAGGTAATGTCTGGTTTCCGTGTCGACTACTACAGCGCGCAGGGACATTTTGATGTTACTCCGGATTTGACTTGTCTTGGTAAAGTTATTGGCGGCGGTCTGCCTGTCGGCGCGTACGGCGGAAAACGTGAAATTATTGAGCAGATTGCACCGACTGGTCCGATTTATCAAGCCGGTACATTATCCGGTAACCCCTTAGCTATGACAGCGGGCTATGAATCGTTAGCGTCCTTGTCAGAAGCGTCCTATGAAGAAATTAATAAAAAAGTGGACCGTCTTACAGAAGGATTCCGCCAGGCGGCAGATAAATATGATATACCGCTTCATATTAATCGTGCCGGTTCAATGGTCGGTGTATTCTTCACAGATCAGGAAGTTGTCGATTTTGAAACGGCGCAATCCTCTAATTTAGACTACTTTGCGCAATATTACCGTGCGATGATTGAAGAAGGCGTATTTTTGCCGCCATCTCAATTTGAAGGATTATTCTTATCTACTGCACATACAGATGAGGATATTGAAAAGACAATTGCAGCAGTGCATACTGCTTTTTCTAAGATTGAAAAGTAATTATAAAAAGATTAGTAAAAGAGAAATCCAAGTGGGTTTCTCTTTTTTTAGGAATAAGAGGGAAGTCGACTCATGCGGGAAAAGCAACAGGTAGACCTGAGCAGGAAGCGGTTTTCTTACCGTGCGGCTAAGCCGTTGCCCGCGGAAAGCGACTTCCTGAGACTGCGATTACTCGCCCCATCGAAAACCGTCGTAGCGGACATCTGCTCGGCAAGAATACCAGTATTTTAAAGACCAAGTGATTTTCTTGGTTTTTCTTACTGACAGGATATTACTTTCACAAAATTTCAGGCGGGGTGATCATACAATGATGCTGTTTCAAAATAATAAGCTAACCGTTCGTGAATTAGCAAAAGAGGATAATTATTTACTGGCAAAGTGGCTTTCTGATCCGGCAGTTCTTCAATTTTACGATGGGAGAGATAATCCATTTGATTTAGAAAAAGTGAATGAAAAATTTTATCCGCTTCAAGACAATGTAGTCCGATGTATCATAGCTTTTGATAGTTTAGAAATCGGTTACATTCAATATTATCTATTAAATATAAATACGAGAAAAAAATACGGTTATTTATGGAATGGATCAATTTATAGGAGAAACGCAATACTGGGATAGAGGTATTGGCAGCCTCCTGATCAAGTCGATGGTTGCTTATTTAATTAACAAGAAACGCATAAATAAAGTCGTCATGGATCCTCAAGCCTGGAATAAAAGAGCGATTCGCTGTTACGAGAAAAGTGGTTTTAAGAAAATAAAATTACTTCCTTGCCATGAACTGCATGAGGGGGAATATCGGGATTGCTGGTTAATGGAATACCGGGAAACAGAGTGATTTTTGAAGGGCATTTAACATAAACGATACCCCGGCTTTTCTTGTTTGCTTTAAACCAATCTTCCTCCTTAGCATATTCCGCGGTTTCTTATCATATAAATGATAACGAATGATTCGCATCTGGACTGTTTGCGAGAGGAGGAATACATTTGTCAGTAGATTCTAATTCATTTATTTTTGAACTGGAAGAATCACTGTTTTTTGAAAAAGGACAGGAAGTAGAAGAACTCAGGGGAATTTCCATTGAACCAGAAATAACAATCGAATCATTAGATAACTATATTTCTATCCATGGCAATCTTGAGCTGCAGGGAGAATATCAAAAAGTAAATGGTGAAGAAGAAGGAGAAGAGATTTTTGACTTTGATCAAATTCAAGCTAAGCGTTATGTCGAAAGTATTAGAGAGGTAAATGGACTGTATGTATTCACCCATAAATTTCCTGTAGATATATCTGTGCCGCCTCATCGGGTGAATAAAATAGAAGATGTCACGGTGCAAATTGAATCCTTTGATTATGATTTATTAGGTGCAGATAGTTTAAAAATTACTGCTGCGGTTGAGATTCAAGGGATTTTACAGGATGAAGCATATCGTCCGTCAGAAGAAAATTGGGAAACAGCAGAAGCGGATCAAGAACAGGTAGGAGACACATTTTCCTTTGAAATAGAACTTCCGGAAGAAGCATTGACCCGCAATGAACAAACGATCTCGGAAGATCAGAAAAAATTAGAAGAATTGCTAGCGTTGGAAGAAGAAATAAAACCGGAAGTTGAGCCGATATTAGAAGAAAGCCATTCGGAAGAAGCATTAATTCGTAATGAGCAAACGATATCGAAAGATCAGAAAAAAATGGAAGAACTATTAACATTGCAAGAAAGCCATTCAGAAGAGGAGCCAGAAGATGACCCGGATCGATGGAAAGTAAAGTCACAGCCTCTTTCTGAATATTTTGAGTCTCTTTCGAAAGGAAAGGCTTCAGAGGATGATTCAGAAGAAGAAGAGCAGGTGGAAGAGGTATTAGAAGCTGAGGAAGATATGGAGATGACAGAGGAGAAACCAGGCTGGGATGTCGCTGATGAATCCGAGGTGATTGATTATATAGAAGATACCTTCTATCCAGATACACCCAGGGAGGAAGAAATACTGGTGGCTGAAGAAACGAAAAAAGAGGGGGAACGAACAGAAAGCGAATCGTTACTATCTCAGATTTTCCGTGAAGCAGACGAGAATCATTATGCCAAAATGCGTCTGTGCATTGTTCAGGAGAATGACACAATCGATACCATAGCAGAACGGTTTGCAATCAGCCCGCTGCAATTAATCAAGCATAACCAATTAGAAGAAGAATTGGAAGTAAATGAAGGACAGCTGCTTTATATTCCATCTAAACAATAAATAAAGACTCTGCACAAATAATGAATGAGATTATTTGTGCCGGAGTTTTACATAATCTATGTTTTTAATTATTTTATACAGGTTAATATTCAGATGTAATGCAGATTTGATATACACGAGCAATTCCGAGTTTACAAATAAGGGGTGACATGTAGTGAATATATGGAAGAAGGTCCTGGAAGCATATCATATCTATCCCGTCAGTATCGAAAAACAGACAGAGCGTGTTGTAAAAGTATTTGACGGTATGCAGGAATATGCTTTGAAGCGCAGTTTTTTAACAGAACAGACGATGGAGAATTGGCAGCATGTCTACCGTATTGCTCGTGAAAAAAATGTGACAGAGATTTTACCTGTGTATTTAACCCGGGACAATGCATTTTTTCATAAGGAGGAAAACTTTTACTATTATTTAACACCTTGGATTGACTCTCCGGAGGTCACAGATTCCGCGTATAACATTGAGCGAACAATGCAGACACTTGCACAGATTCATAAAAAGACAAGGCAGACCAGCCGTATTAAATCCGATCGTCTTAAAGAATCATTTCAAGGATTTTCGAGCTTTTGCAAGCAATCCTTAGATCAGCTCCATGTTCGCGTCACCGATTATGAAAGCCGAAAATATATGTCACCGTTTGAACTGCTTTATTGCACGCATTATAAGGGTGTTTGCCATGCTGTAGGGCTGCTGCAAGATAAACTGTATCAAATCTATGGAGAGGAAGAAACGGAGATTTTATGGTCTTCCAGCTTATGTCATCAACGAGTCGATGATACGCATTCAAAGGGAGGCTATTTAATTAATTGGGAATCAGGTGGTTTTGAACATCCGGCACGTGATTTATCCCATTATTTCCGAGGATTGACAGGCGCTTATAACCAGCCTGAAGAAACGATACAGCAAGCATTTACCGTCTATCAAAAAACAAATCATCTGACTGTAAAGGAAATGCATCTTGTTTCTGTCTATTTACTAAATCCATCATTCTATTTAAGTGTACTCAAGAATTATACAGACCGCCGCACAAAGAAATCGATGGTTAATCAGGTCAAAGAGCTGCAGCAGCAATTCCGTCGTTTAGAATTTGGGATGAATTGGGTGGAGTTTATACAAGAAACATATGAGTCCAAGGAAGAACAGCCAGACTAAATCCATTGCAGATAAAAAGCTACCACTAGACCAATTAGGAGTCCAAGTAATAAAATATCAAGTGTTGTTGGTATTAAAAGCGTCCGGATAAGCTGGAAAATCATAATTGGTGTACACACGGTTTCCGCAACAAAAATACATTTTCTAGCCCATGGCGGGAGCCGGTAACGATAGAAACGAGACATCTTTTTTCACCTCCTGTTTGTTTGATAAAGATAAACTTTAGAAATTTGATATATTATGTTATGTATAAATGCTTGAAAGGTGTGTCAATAATATAGATACACTTTTTTTAATGAACCGGGAACAAGCCTATTTATCGGTAAATATATGAAAATCTAGTTGACGTTCTCAGAAGGAAACGATAAAATAAATGTTACGAAGAAAACATACGAACACGTGGAAGAGAAGTAGTAAAGAAAAAACGCTCTTAGAGAGGGAAATCCTGTGCTGAAAATTTCCTGGGAAGGTTGTTCTTGAAGTCGTCTCTGATGTAGAATCTTTGAAAAATGGAGTAGGAGATTCCGGTTGTCAGCCGATATTCATGACCATAAGTGTGCTTCAATCAGGCTGCAACAGCTTTTATTGATCAGCAAACAAAGGTGGTACCACGGAAATATACCTTTTCGTCCTTTATGTATAAGGATGAAAAGGTTTTTTTAGTTGAATGAATGAAGGAGGTTTTTTAACATGTCAGATAAACAAAATCAGCTTCCTCCTAAATATAATCCACAAGAAGTGGAAGCAGGAAGATATCAATTTTGGTTAGATGGGAAGTTTTTTGAAGCAAAAGATGATCCGAAGAAGGAGCCGTATTCCATTGTGATTCCGCCGCCAAATGTAACAGGACGATTGCATTTAGGGCATGCATGGGATACCACGATGCAGGATACAATCACACGTATGAAGCGTATGCAGGGCTATGATGTATTATGGCTTCCTGGAATGGATCATGCGGGGATTGCTACCCAGGCGAAGGTAGAAGCAAAATTAAAAGAATTGGGAACCAGCCGCTATGAGCTTGGACGGGAGAAATTTCTTGAAAAATCCTGGGAGTGGAAAGAGGAATATGCAAGCTTTATCCGCTCGCAGTGGGAGAAGCTTGGACTTGGATTAGACTATTCCCGGGAACGTTTCACGTTAGATGAAGGTTTGTCTAAAGCTGTTCGGGAGGTATTTGTCCGTCTTTACGAAAAAGGATTGATTTATCGCGGCGAATATATTATTAACTGGGATCCCTCCACGAAAACAGCTCTTTCTGATATTGAGGTGATTTATGAAGAGATTCCAGGGAAATTTTATCATATGCGCTACCCGATAAAGGATAGTGATGAAACAATTGAGATTGCGACAACCCGGCCGGAAACTATGCTCGGTGATACGGCGGTTGCGGTGCATCCAAAAGATGAACGCTATCAGCATTTAATCGGAAAAACGGTTATCCTGCCGATTGTAGGAAGAGAAATGCAAATTGTTGCAGATGATTATGTAGATATGGAGCTTGGCTCCGGAGCAGTTAAAATTACACCTGCTCATGATCCGAATGACTTTGAGATTGGGAACCGTCATAATCTAGAGCGTGTGCTTGTGATGAACGAAGATGGCACCATGAATGAAAATGCAGGGAAGTATCAGGGATTAGACCGTTTTGAATGCCGGAAGCAGCTGGTTAAAGACCTGCAAGAGCAGGGTGTGCTCTTTGAAATCGAAGAACGTCCGCATCAGGTCGGGCATTCGGAGAGAAGCGGTGCAGTGGTAGAGCCTTACTTATCTACACAATGGTTTGTAAAAATGGAGCCGTTGGCAGAATCAGCTTTGAAGATGCAGGATTCTGACGCGGAAAAAGTCAACTTTGTACCAGAGCGATTTGAAAAAACATATTTCAACTGGATGGATAATATCCGTGACTGGTGTATTTCCAGACAATTATGGTGGGGGCACCGGATTCCGGCCTGGTACCATAAAGTAACAGGTGAAATTTATGTAGGTAAAGAAACGCCGGAGGATGTTGAAAACTGGGAGCAGGATGAGGATGTATTGGATACATGGTTCTCATCTGCCTTATGGCCGTTCTCTACCATGGGCTGGCCGAATGAAGAATCCGCTGATTTGAAACGTTATTTCCCTACCAATGTTTTGGTAACAGGCTATGATATTATTTTCTTCTGGGTATCCCGGATGATTTTCCAATCAAAGGAATTTATGAATGAACGTCCATTTGAGGATACATTGCTGCATGGCTTAATTCGTGATGCTGAAGGAAGAAAAATGAGTAAATCCCTGGGGAACGGTGTAGACCCGATGGATGTCATTGATAAATACGGTGCCGATTCGCTGCGTTATTTCTTAATGACTGGTTCTACACCTGGTCAGGACCTGCGTTTTCATTGGGAACGAATCGAGTCTACCTGGAATTTTGCCAATAAAGTATGGAATGCCTCCCGTTTTTCTCTGATGAATATGGAAGGGTTCCAGTATGAGGATATTGATTTAACAGGGGACTTAACGGTTGCAGACAGATGGATTTTATCCCGATTGAATGAAACAATTGACCATGTAACGAGAAATGCAGATAAATATGAATTTGGCGAAGCAGGAAGATATCTCTACAACTTTATTTGGGATGAATTCTGTGATTGGTACATTGAAATGGCTAAGCTGGCGCTGTATGGTGAAGATGAAGCCAAGAAAAATACAACCCGTTCTGTATTGGCACATGTATTAGACCAGACGATGCGTATGCTGCATCCGTTTATGCCTTTTATTACAGAGGAGATCTGGCAGCAGCTTCCGCATGAAGGAGCATCTATTACAGTCAGCGAATGGCCAAAAGTAAATCCGGCATTTGATGATAAAAAAGCAGTTTCTGAAATGCAGCGCTTAGTTGCTATTATCAAATCTGTACGTAACAGCCGGGCAGAGGTAGATACACCGATGTCTAAGCAAATTGAGATACTTATCTCCGCAGAAAATGAAGAGCTTGTGCAGGAATTAGAAAAGAATCGGGAGTATTTAGAGCGTTTCTGTAACCCGAGCTCTCTGCAAATTGCAGAAGATATTGCAGCACCGGACAAAGCGATGACCTCTGTTGTGACAGGTGCAGAAATCTTCCTTCCTTTAGAAGGCCTGATTGACTTTGATAAAGAAATCGCACGTTTGGAAAACGAACTCGCTAAATGGAACAAAGAAGTAGAAAGAGTGCAGAAAAAGCTCTCTAACCAAGGCTTTATCAGCAAAGCACCAGAATCCTTAGTGGAAGAAGAAAAACAAAAAGAAAAAGATTATCTGGATAAACAGGCGAAAGTAAAAGCCCGTTTAGCAGAATTAAAACAGTAATTAAAAATGCTATGAGACAATTTCTCATAGCATTTTTTCTTTTATATACGTTACATATTCTTCTAATATATTGATATCGCTGAGTTTGCTCAACGTACGCGAACCAACGGCGTCTTCAATTTCATTAAATATAAATTCTCCATTTTCCGTGAACATAAAATCAATACCGGCAAGGCCGAAATCATAAGCATTTATAATTGTTTGAACGATACTTTTTTCTGTTTCATTTAACGTATACAGAGATGCTGTTCCGCCAAGAGAGTAGTTTGCTCGAAAATCGTTTAAGTTCTCACGTAAAACAGCTGCTATAATCCTTGTACCAATCACGAACACGCGTAAATCCTTGCCCGGCTGAATATGTTGAGAAGACTGAAGTACATAGTCTTCGGTCAGGCTCTGGCGGTATGCTTCCCATTCTTTTTGGCTATGAAGCATCGCAACCTGCTTTCCTCCTTTCCCATTAGCTGTTTTGGCAACAAAAGGGAAGTTAAAAGGCAAGGAGGGAGGGGCCATCTTTCCGGGGAAAAAATAGGTTTCCGGAACAGGAATACCTAGTTGCTGGATAGCGAGATAGCCATATGCTTTATGATTAAATGTTTCTGAGATTATAGAGTGATTAAATACGGTAATTCCCATTTGTTCTAATTGTTTATTGAGCAGAGGTTCCATTGTCCGGATAACTGCGAAATCTGCACAGATTTCTTCTCCATTCGCATAGATAACCTGTTTATTTTGATTTATGCCAATCGATAGATCTTCCCTGATCAATAATCTGAGATAGATGGATTGCTTTTTAGCTTCATCTATAAACCAGTCGATATAGCTTTTATTTCTTATTGAATCTGCTTTCGTATATATCAGCCATCCATTCATCGGGAAAGCTCCTTTTTTATATAAGTTATCATGTAATCAGCGGCGTTGACGCCCGTACACTCATAAAGATTGCGGATATGTGCATTCGCATTTATTTCACAAATCAGCAGTTCACTGTCTTGGCCAAACAATAAATCGACACCGGCAAAATCAGCTCCAATGGCTTTAGCTGCTGCTACAGCCAGCTTTTCTGTATTCTCATTAAGGGGAAAGGGCAGCATTTTGCCTCCATTAGTTACATTTGCCCGAAAATCTACTTCGTTTTGCCGTTCCACAGCAGTTATCGCTTTGTCACCAACTACCTGAACGCGAATATCCCTGCCTCTGCTTTCCTCTATATAACGCTGAAATACGAAGGGGCGCTCGCCAATATTCGAGATAATATCTGTTAAGCTCTGTTGATTGTCGATTAAATGAACCTGTTCACCAAAGGAGCCATATGCTTCTTTCACAATCAGCGGAAATCCAAAATGATTGATTATTTCCTGGATATAGTCGGATGGCAGATTATCTGCATGATATTTTTTAGGAGCAATAACCGTTTCCGGAATAGGAAGCTGATTTCTCATGAGCATTTGATAGGTGTAGATTTTATCGTCGCTGATTTCGATAGCAAGTGAACTATTAAAGACACGAACCCCCAACTGCTCCAGCTGTCTTGCCAGATAAATATCCTTGTCGATAAAAAAAGCAAAATCAGGCAGTTTATTATGGTTTGGTATAGGTGACACCGTTCCATTTTTCGGGCATAATAAAGTTAAAACCGCATCATTTTTTAAACAAATGGTTTTCATTTTTTGTTTTGCAGCGGCTTCTTCAATCATAGTTGCATAATCGATAAATTTATCCGTTGCGATACTTCCATTAATAATAATCCAGCCAGTATAATTCAAAGTTGTACATCCTTTCTGCTAAAGGGTGAAAATTTAGCTATTGGTCAATTTCTCCTGATAACCTTAAGGCAGTCACTGAGGAGATGAAGCGGCCACTTCCCTGTATAAAAAAATTTTTAGCTGTATGTAATATAGCAGGGAAAAGCACAGACGCTTATGCTGTGATAATTAGTATACGATGAAATAGATAAAGGAGGAAAGAAAGATGCGTACGAACATCCATGAATTTTTTGAAAAACGTCAGAAGCTTGGTGTACAGCCTGGACTAGACCGGATAGAAGCATTATTAGAAGCTTTAGATCATCCGGAGAAGAAGTTTACTTCGGTCCACATTGCCGGTACAAACGGAAAAGGGTCCACAGGAGCTTTTTTGCAGGCTGCTTTAAGAGCAAATCGTTATCGGATTGGAACCTTTACATCACCGAGTTTAAACGGTTTAACCGGGTTTATCCTTTACAACGGGGAATTTATTTCAGAAGATGTATTTGCAGAGTTGTTTGAGGAAATAGAACCGGTCATTGAACAAATGGATCGAGAAGGCAAACCGCCAAGCCATTTTGAAATTATGACAGCAATGGCATTTTTATATTTCTCCAGAAATGTTGATATAGCTATTATTGAAGCTGGTATGGGCGGAAGAGACGATACGACCAATGTGATACAACCAGTTTTATCCATTATTACCACGGTTTCCAAGGACCATACTGCTTTTTTGGGAGATACACTTGTGGAAATCGCAGCGCATAAAGCTGGAATTATAAAACCTCATACTCCGATTATAACAGGGGTAGAGGGAGAGGCACTCACTCCAATTGTTAATGAAGCAAATAAAAATAGAGCAGTATTATATCGTTTTGGGATGGACTTTACGATGGAAAATATCCAGATAGATGAATTTGAATGGAAAAACCTTGGCTCACGTTACCGAGTAAAGCTTCGGACAATTGGATTACATCAGCATCATAATGCTTCCGTAGCGATACAGGCGTTAAAAGTGTTAAAAAATCGATTCGGTCATCTGGATATGCACACGTCCATCGAAGCAATCCAAAAAGTGACCATCCCCGGCAGAATGGAAAAGATTCATGATAACCCGTTTATTCTAGTAGATGGTGCTCATAACGAAGCAGGAGTAAGAGCTTTTATTAAAACTGTGAGAGCTATTTATCCAAGAAGAAAAGTACATGTACTGTTTGCAGCTTTTAAAGATAAGGATATAGAAGAAATGCAGCGTCTGCTGGCAGATGTCTTTCCAAACTTATATATAACATCGTTTGATCATCCCCGGGCAGCTGCCCTAACCGATTATCCGCTGCAAGATAAGGGAGAGCAGGTCGAGGACTGGCAGGCATGGATGAAAGAAAAAATAAAAACGTCAATGGCACCGATCCTGATAACAGGTTCCTTTCATTTTGTTGATTATATCCGTTCTTTTGTGAAGTCACTTGAAGCGTCTGAATAGAGGGAGGATTATTAAGAAAATTGTAGAACGATTATAATAGATAGTGTCATGATTCGCCTTACTTTTTACAAGGGCTGTGCTAGAGTGAAACAAAACTGGCACTGGAGGGCTGGATGAATGACAAAACATAAACTGCATAGAATAAAAGATACGAAAGGTACTTGGACATACAAAGTCCATACATCCTCCAAAGATGATAGTGCAGAAAGAACATCGGCAGCAACGCTGGAGAACGAACCAGAAGAAACAGACATCACCACGCTGACAGCCGTTAAAGGCACGAATAAGGGAAAATTAAAAAGAAATCCTGTATGGAAAACAATCCTGATTAGTGGGGGAAGTGCTGTGCTTGTCGGTACCTTGATTGGTTTTTTAATTTTCCGGATGTTTCTGCAGGTTGATACACCGACAAGTGCTGAAAATCCATCCCAAACAACCCCAGCGGTAACGCCGGCAGAAAAAGAAGAAGCCAGTCCAGATGTTATTGCTGTCACACTCGCTTCGTTAGAAACCTATATCCTTCAAGCAGGTGTTTTTTCAGATCAAGAAAATGCTGACCCATTAATCGCCAGCTTGAAGAATTTAAATATTCCATCTGTATTTTTTGACAGGGATGGGGAGTTTTATCTAATGGCAGGAGTTGCATCGTCAGAGGATGCTGCACAGGCTCTTGCTGCATCCCTTTCCGATAATCAAGCAGAGCTTTATGTGAAGGCATGGGGAACGCAGACAAAGGACATAGAAATGACCGAAGCAGAAAGGGAATGGATCACAGCGTTTCAAGCTTTTTTTGAGGAGCAGCTTCAGCAGACAGAGTCCAATCAGCCGATTCCTGAGGAAGAGATAGCTGCTCTAGTGGACAAGGCTCCTGCAGAGACTGTGGCGATTGATGAATTATTAAGCAGCATAACCGAAATGCAAGGAGAGCCTTCTTTTTACCAATTGTTGACCTGGATGAAAATCTATGACGAATTATAGGGAGCAGACGTTATAAAACCCTTAGAAAGCTGGATTGAGATGCCCGCTTTCTAAGGGTTTTATAATGAACTGCTGATTTTACATAAAATTTATTTTTATAGTAGTACAAGGTTATCAAAACAACAATTTTTTATTAGAAAACAACGATTATTACTAGATAATTCTTATTGAAAATGGATAATTGTCAAGTTGTAGGAAAAGTGTGTTCTCGCTATGATATAAAGGAAACTTCATTCAGCGAAAGTTTTATCTCCGTTGAAGAAGGAACAAAGGCTAAGTTTACGCCGTCTCTGGGACATTTGTGACCAACAGCCAGTTGAACTGCAATAAATAAACGAAAGGCGGGATACCCGTGGCAAAACCAATTTTTATACGAGATTTACCTACAGAAGACAGACCGAGGGAGCGTTTGTTAAAGCATGGAGCGGATAAGTTGAGCAATCAGGAAATACTTTCTATTCTAATCGGCAGCGGCTCTAAAAATGAACCTGTCCAATTACTAGCAGACCGTATTTTGATGCATTTTGAAGGAATTAAACTGCTAAGAGATGCCACCGTGGAAGAATTGACAGCGATTAAAGGGATTGGAACGGCAAAAAGTTTAAATATACTGGCTGCCATTGAGCTTGGAAAGCGAATCAGCAGCTATAAGCCGGTGGATGCCTATGTAATCCGCTCTCCAGAAGACGGCGCGAATTACGTTATGGAAGAGATGCGTAATTTATCACAGGAGCATTTTGTAGCGCTTTTTTTAAATACTAAAAATCAAATCATTCACCGGCAGACTATCTTTATCGGTTCGTTGAATGCTTCTATCGTCCACCCCCGTGAGCTGTTCCGGGAAGCTGTAAAACGGTCAGCCGCCTCCATACTAGTTTGCCATAACCACCCCTCCGGAGATCCAACCCCCTCACAAGAAGATATTCTTGTTACAAAGCGTCTTGTCGAATCTGGAGATATCATTGGAATAAAGGTTATTGATCATTTAGTTATTGGGAATGAGTGTTTTGTTTCATTAAAACAAAAAGGATACTTATAAATACTATCTATTTTAGCGTTTTTTTCGTATAATTATATTTGGAATTAATTTTCAGCGCCATTTTTCGGAAAATATAAAAGTGGCGCTTCTTAGAATTGTATAAAGTATCACTCCATTCTGCAGGGCGGTTCTTTTCATCCCCTGCAAACGAAGCTTTACTGCGAAAGGAATACATTCTAGAGTGCTGATATAAAACGAAATTGCCTTCCAAGGGAATTTTACGGATGGCTATCCGTGATAGAGGAACAGCTAAAAATTAATATTTGATGGAAGAACGGAAAGGATGAAATTTATGGGGATATTTAACTTTTCACAGGATTTAGGAATTGATTTAGGAACAGCAAATACATTGGTTTATGTAAAAGGTAAAGGAGTTATTGTCCGAGAGCCTTCTGTTGTAGCTAAAAATTTGGAGACTGGGGCCGTCGAGGCTGTTGGAAGTGATGCAAGAATGATGATTGGGCGTACACCCGGAAATATTTCTGTTGTCCGCCCGATGAAGGATGGGGTAATTGCAGATTACGATACTACTTCCATCATGATGAACTACTATATGAAAAAAGCAATGAAGAAACGTTCTCTTTTTGCTAAGAAACCTAATGTAATGATTTGTGTTCCATCTGGCATCACCATGGTGGAGGAACGGGCAGTTATTGATGCAACGAAGCAAGCCGGTGCGAAAGAAGCCTATCCGATTGCAGAGCCCTTTGCAGCGGCAATTGGAGCAGGGCTTCCTGTCTGGGAACCGACAGGAAGTATGATCGTTGATATCGGCGGAGGAACGACGGAAATCGCTGTTATTTCATTGGGAGGAATTGTAACGAGCAGCTCCATTCGAATTGCAGGAGATGATATGGATGAAGCGATTATCTCTTACATAAGAAAAAAATATAACCTAATGATTGGAGAAAGATCCGCTGAATCGATTAAAATGGATATAGCAGCAGCGAAAAAAGGCATTGTTGGAGAAGAACGGGATATTAGAGGGCGTGATTTGTTGACGGGATTGCCAAAAACAATTACAGTTACATCGGAAGAAATTTCTGGAGCTTTGGATGATAATATTGATGCAATTGTGAATGCTGTCAAAACAACATTGGAAAAAACGCCGCCAGAATTATCGGCTGATATCATGGATAGAGGAATCGTCTTATCCGGAGGCGGTGCTCTATTAGAAAATCTGGATAAAGTCATTAGTGATGAAACGAAAATTCCTGCATTTGTTACAGAGGAACCATTGGAAAGCGTGGCAATTGGAACTGGAAAATCACTAGATTACATCGAACAATTCCGTTCAGCTCCGAGTGTGTCTTCACGCGCGTTAAATTAATAAGTAGGTGTTTGTATGAATTTTTTTCGAAGCAAGAAATTATTTATAATCCTTATCGGATTTATTGTACTCGTCGTATTAATAGGATATTCTCTAAACAATCGCGGACATTTAAACGTTGGTGAAAAGATTGTCAGTGATGCCGTGGGGTGGGTGCAGAATGTTGCACAGGCTCCAGTAACGTTTGTCACTGATATTGCTTCCAATATCAGTGATTTCAAGACAACATATGAAGAGAACCAGGTATTAAGGGAGCAGCTTTCTCAACAAAAAAGTGTAGCCTATGACCTGCAAAATCTGGAAGAAGAAAATGAAGAGCTGCGTTCCATGATTGATATGACGGAAACAGCTCGAGACTATGAACCAATCTATGCAACAGTGATTGCCCGTTCGCCGGAGCAATGGGTTAATCAGGTAACCATTAATCGCGGAGAGAATGACGGGGTACAGGAAAATATGGTTGTGCGTACAGCTGAAGGAATGATTGGAAAAGTGCTTCATACATCAGGGGGTACGGCCACGGTACAATTACTGACAGGTTTTGACGAGTTCAACCGTGTTTCTGCAACTGTATTGAGAGAAGACGACAGTGATATTTTTGGAATGATAGAAGGGTTCGATGAAGAGACAGAGATGCTCTTATTCCGCATTATTGAAGAATCGGATACAGATATCGAGGAAGGAGATACCGTATATTCCTCAGAACTTGGCGGAGAGTTTCCTGCTGGCATAACCATTGGTGAAGTAAATGAAGTAGTTGCCGACCAATATGGATTGACCAGAATCGCAATGGTCGAACCGGCGGCGGATTTATTTGACATCCGCAATGTTATTGTTGTGAACCGTTCTATTGACCAGCCGGAAGACGATGTTGAAGAAGGGGATGACGAGTCTTGACTAGACGTGTGATATTCCCTTTGATTCTGTTCGTCGTCATGGTACTCAGCGGCGTGGCTTTAGAGCTTTTACCTCAACAGTTATTAATGGGTACATATATGATTGTGCCGCACTGGCTGTTTATTATGCTCATTTACATTGCCATATTCTACGACCGTAATGATACTTATTATGCTGTTTTATATGCACTTATTTTTGGATTGCTTTTTGATATTGTGTATACAGGTATTTTAGGTGTTTATATGTTTTCTTATGCACTGGTAATTTACATTGTCCGCGGTTTAAAGAAAATGCTGCAAGGTAACTTTTATGTGCTGTTAATCCTTTCCGCTTTTGGAATAGCTTTGGCTGATCTAAGTGTCTATACGGTTTTCACTGTGATTGGATTAGCAGATATGCCGATAGAAGTATACTTATTGAATCGATTAGTGCCTACTATTCTTTTGAATCTTTTATTCCTGGTATTAATCTATCCGCTAATAATAAAACCGATACGGAAATGGGGAAGAGAATTAACCTGATCTGACCGTTTGAAATAAATCTGTTCAAACGTATATTTATGAAAGAGCGGCGGACTCTGCTCAGTCAGTAATCTGCTTTTATGCTGGCTGTAGAAAAAAGAGGTGAATATATCGTGCAAGAAACCAAACCGACCATCACGATTAAAGGGACAAGAGATGGTTTGATTTTATTTATAGATGAAAATTCTTCTTTTGAAGAAATTGTCCAAGATTTAATCAAAAAGCTTGATGAAAGCAGCCCGAAAAAAGAGGAACCTGTAGTTTCTGTAAAAGTAAAACTCGGACACCGTTATTTAACCGAGGAACAGCGCAATCAATTAAAGAAAATTATTGAAGAGAAGAATCGTTTCCAGATTGAAGCAATGGAATCCGAAGTTATACCAATCAAAGATGCAAAAACTTGGCTGGATCAGAGTAAATTAAAAGTAGTTAACCAGATTGTCCGATCTGGACAAGTTCTTGAAACAGAAGGCGATTTGCTGCTGATTGGTGATGTGAACCCTGGAGGCAGAGTAAGAGCCAGAGGAAACATCTATATCATGGGGAACTTATTAGGAATTGCACATGCTGGCACAGAAGGGGACCAAGAAGCTTTTATAGCTGCTTCTTATATGAAACCGGCACAGCTTCGAATTGCAGAATATATCAGTCGGGCACCTGATTATGAAGCAGATGGAGTATACATGGAATGCGGAATCATTGATCCGGATCAGAACAAGATTGTAATTGATTCTATCAAAATACTTTCTAAACAGAGAAAGGTGATTAGCGCATTTGAGAGGAGAATGAATAATGGGTGAAGCGATTGTAATTACATCCGGGAAAGGTGGAGTTGGTAAAACAACGACAACTGCAAATATTGGGACATCTTTAGCATTAATGGATAAAAAAGTTTGTTTAATCGATACAGATATCGGCCTTCGTAATCTCGATGTAATTATGGGGCTGGAAAATCGTATTATTTATGATATTGTTGACGTTATTCAGGGGCGCTGTAAGCTGCAGCAGGCTTTAATCAAAGATAAACGTTTTGATTACCTTTCTTTACTTCCTGCCGCACAGACAAGCGATAAGTCATCTGTCACCACAGAGGGAATGAAAGAGATCGTGACAGAATTAAAGCAAGAATACGATTATATCATTATTGATTGTCCGGCAGGTATTGAACAAGGCTTTCAAAATGCCATTGCTGGTGCGGACAGAGCGATTGTAGTCACAACACCTGAAAATTCCAGTGTACGCGATGCAGATCGAATTATCGGATTGATTGAAAAAGAAGATATGATCGAACCGCCGAGACTCGTCATTAATCGAATCCGTAATCATATGATGCAGAATGGCGATATGCTCGATGTAGACGATATTGTTCAGCTCTTAGCAATTGATTTAATTGGGATTGTAGCGGATAGTGAAGAAATGATTAAAGCTTCTAATAAAGGAGAACCCATTGCGCTGCATCCAAATTTTAAATCCTCTATCAGCTATCGCAACATAGCCAGAAGGATTTTAGGCGAAACCGTTCCGCTTCAGTCGCTCGAGGAAGAAAAAAGTTTTATGCAAAAGGTAAAAGCATTCTTTAAAATATAATAATCTTATAAATAAAACATCCGCTGCGGAAGTACCGTGGCGGATGTTTTATTTATTCAGTAGCCAGTAAAAGCTTCTCCAATCGTTTTTCGATAAGGTCTCTCATTAAAATAGAAATCCAAGCATTCATTATCCTCCACAGAAATGCGTTCTCTATCAGGGTATTCAATATAAATAGTATGTTTTTTTTCACGATGAAACCGGGCTAATACATCCAAAAAGCTATCTTGAGGAGAGGCATAAATCGGTTGGATAGCACGTACAAAATGTCCGCTCTCATATCTCTTTAAAAGGAAACGGATAAATACATAAAAGCGATATTTCCATTCTTTTCGATTTTCATGTATTAAAAAGAGCCAAATAAGAAAACTGCTCAGTGTAAATGGAAAGAAAAGAAGCTGAGCGAGAATAATCAGGGCACAAATTACTAAAGAGCTGATGATAGTTACATAATACGCCTTTTTAAAGGTTAAGAAAGTAGTTAAAGCTAAGAAAACAAGTTTTCCGCCATCCAGCGGCCAAATAGGCAGCAAGTTAAATAAGAGGATGATTGTATTATAATAAAGAATTAATCCGTAGTAATAGTCTGGTATCATTCCAAAGGAAAATGCGCTATAAAGGAAGCCAAATATGAAAACTTGTACCATCGGACCTGCCAGTATAACAATTACTTCTTCACGGACGGGGCGAGTCCCGTGTTCATCTGTCTTCATGACGCCGCCGAAAGCCCAAAGAATAATAGCGGAAATTCGCCATTTAAAGGAAGAAGCAGCAATATAGTGCCCTAATTCGTGAAGAAAAACAAGGCTGAATATAATAGCAAGTTCAGTAAAAGAACCTGTTAAAAAGGAAATGACAAAGAATATCCAAAGAATCGGATGTAGATGAATAAGCTGTACGGAATTTTTAAGGCTGTTGATCAACCAGAATCACCTGCTCAGGATCAATATATTGGTTTTCTTGCTCAATTGCGAAAAAAACAGATGAACTTTCGCTTTCCATTTCCATTCCTGAGGTTCCCAGAACTTGCCCATTGGCAATATGCTGATATAAATGAACCTCGATGGAATCTAAAAAGCCATATTGTGTCGTGGTTCCATCTGCATGCTGAATCTTGACTGTTTTTTCTGTGGAACGGTCGTTGCCGGCAAACACAACAATACCTTCTTGGACAGCTGCTACATTTTCTTCTCCCTCCGGTTCAATATAGATGCCTTGCCCATTTTCATGGAAATGCTCTGAAATGATGCCGTTGACTGGAAGATACCCTGCATCGTTGGTTACTTCTTCTGAAACTGTACTCGGCCTGAATGACAGGGGAGCACCAAATGCATCAGAATACCATGCATTTACTTTTGCAAAAGGAAATTGATTCGTTAAAGTGGAAGTAAGCCACTCTTTAGGCTGTTGCATAAATGGCCTGTCTATTTCTGTAACGAATGCGGTCCCCAGAAACAGTGAAACGGACAAAAGAGCCTTCACAGCAATACTGGTAATACGGGAATTGTTCTCAGGACTTGCTGAATTTGTATGGCTGGCGGATATAGAAGGATAAAAACCGTGAGACTCTTCCATTTCCGGTAACGCGTTACTTTGCAGATAATCTTCTTGCTGGCTCCGATTTGTTCGATTTAATCCTTTTGCTTTTTGACGCATTTCAATGGCTTTGCGAATTCTTTTTAAGTTTTTATCCATACATCTCACAATCCTTTATAGCGTGGTGTGATTCATTATATGTGGAACAAGCTGTATATATGAGTAAATGGAAGAAAGATAAATGACAGACTGTGCAGGCTGAAGATGATTGATATTTATCCCTTTATCAACGGATATATCGCAGTGTAATTAAAGGTAAGGTTCTTGCAGAAGGATGCATTATTTTATATAATTTGAAAGACACTCCGTCTAAATGGACGAATATAAAGGTATTTTTTAAAAAAGGTTGACAATGAAACCTGTAAAATGATAAGATTTATCTGTTATGCAAAGTAGCACCCGTGCTACAACCGCGCAGAACAGGTTTTAAAACTGCTGTCTGCAGTACCTGAATGGCGAGTCTGAGTTTAAAGAGGAGGTGCATATAAATGTACGCAATTATTGAAACTGGTGGTAAGCAAGTTAAAGTAACTGAGGGACAAGAAATTTATGTAGAGAAAGTTACTGGTGAAGTGAATGACACGGTGACTTTTGAGAAAGTCCTATTCGTCGGCGGAGACGATGTGAAGGTTGGTGCTCCATATGTGGATGGCGCATCTGTAACAGCTAAGGTTGAAAAACATGGCCGTCAAAAGAAAATTGACGTTGTGAAGTTCAAGCCTAAAAAGAACTATCATCGTAAACAAGGTCATCGTCAACCATATACGAAACTTGTAATCGATAAAATCAGCTTATAAGGATCTGTTGTTCATAATGATTCAGGTAACGGTTTTTCAATCTGACAATCAGGTTACAGCATTTAAACTTACTGGACATGCAGAGAGTGGTCCTTATGGGTATGATCTTGTCTGTGCAGGAGTTTCAGCTGTGACATTTGGTGCTGTGAATGCAATTATGAAGCTATGTGAGACAGACCTCGATATTGATCAGGGAGCTGACGGCGGTTATCTTGCTGTGAAGCTTCCAACAAATATAAGCTCCGAAAAACTTGAAAAAATACAGTGGCTGATAAAAGGGATGATTGTCTCTTTAGAAACCATTGAAGAAAGTTATGGGGAGCATATTGAACTGAAATTTTCATAAGGAGGTGCATTTTCATGTTACGTCTTGATTTACAATTTTTCGCATCTAAAAAAGGTGTAGGTAGCTCAAAAAACGGTCGTGATTCAGAATCAAAACGACTTGGATCTAAACGTGCTGATGGACAGTTTGTAACTGGCGGTTCTATCCTTTATCGTCAACGCGGTACAAAAATTTATCCAGGTGAGAATGTTGGCCGCGGCGGGGATGACACGCTTTTTGCTAAAATCGATGGTGTTGTGAGATTCGAACGCTTCGGTAGAGATCGTAAAAAAGTCAGTGTTTATCCTGTAGCTAAAGAAGCATAATGCTCGGATAACAGTATAGTTAAGAAACGAACAAGACAGGCTGTCGAGATAATCTCTCGGCAGCCTTCTTTGATTTCTAAAGTATAGCCGGATTCTGCTGTTTACGACTTTTGATTTCCTCTGATTTCTGCTATACTCAATTTTAATGAGGTGAAGGAATGGACGAAAAGGAGACAGTTGGTTTAATCCAGAAGTATCGACATGATCTAATGAACCGATTACAAATTGTTTCCGGTTATTTGAGTATGGGAAAAGCAGATAAAGCAAAAAAGAATTTAGATGATGTAATCAAGTTTTATGAAGAGGAACGAAAACTGATGCGGTTGAATGCTGATGCATTTATGATCTGGGTATTGCGGTTTCAGGATAACTACCCTTCTTTTGCATTAACCTATCGTATAGATTTGCTGGAATCAATGGAAAAATCCATTGACGGGCAAAAGCTTCTCTCTGCTTGTGAAGCATTATTAGCTGTTTTATCAGATGCTGCAGAAGCGTTCCATGTGCACGAACTCTTTCTCAATATGAAAGAAAAAGAAACCCATTGGGAAATCGGGATGAACATAAATGATGTCGTACTTGAGAAAATAAATATGAATAACGTAGAAAAACAATATGGGATTTCTATGACGAATGAAAAAGAACAAACAAGCTTTAATTGGAAAATAGCAAAGGAAGAAAGAGGTGAATAGCCATGTTTGTTGATCAGGTAAGTGTCTATGTGAAAGCCGGAGACGGCGGTAATGGACTTGTTGCATACCGCAGGGAGAAATATGTTCCAAAAGGCGGCCCCGCAGGTGGAGATGGCGGTAATGGAGCGGATATCGTCTTTAAGGTAGATGAAGGTTTAAATACATTAATGGATTTTCGCTACAATCGTCATTTTAAAGGTAAACGCGGTGAAAACGGAATGAGTAAAACCCAGCACGGTAAAAATGCTGCTGCTTATGTGATTCCAGTACCACCCGGAACAACTGTAATCGATGAAGATACAGAAGAAGTAATAGCCGATTTAACAACTCACGAGCAAGAGGCTGTTATCGCAAAAGGCGGACGGGGAGGAAGAGGTAACACAAGGTTTGCCAGTCCGCGTAATCCAGCTCCCGATATGGCAGAAAACGGTGAACCGGGGCAGGAGCGTAATATTAAAGTAGAGCTGAAGCTGATTGCTGATGTGGGATTGGTCGGTTTTCCAAGTGTTGGAAAGTCTACATTATTGTCTGTCGTCAGTGCGGCTAAGCCAAAGGTTGCTGCTTATCATTTTACAACGATTGCTCCAAATCTGGGTGTTGTGGACACAGGAGACCAGCGCAGCTTTGTGATGGCCGATTTACCCGGTTTAATAGAGGGCGCCTCCCAGGGGGTTGGATTGGGCCATCAATTCCTGCGCCATGTGGAGCGTACAAGAGTTATTGTTCATGTGATTGATATGGCAGGGACAGAAGGACGCGACCCTTATGAAGACTATATTAAGATTAATGAAGAGCTGGCGGCGTATGATAAGAAGCTTTTAACAAGACCGCAAATCATCGCTGCCAATAAAATGGACATGCCGGGTTCAGAAGAGAATTTAGCAGGGTTCAAAGAAAACCTTGGGGAAGAAGTTCCGATATATAAAATTTCAGCTGTTACCAAGGATGGTCTGAGAGATTTATTATTTGCAGTGGCAGATAAGCTGGAAGAGATTCCAAAATATGAGCCAGAGATAGAGCAGGCGGATGAAACGGTTGTTTATCGTTACCAGAAGGAAGAGGATCCTTTCCATATCACAAGAGATCCGGATGGTGCATACGTACTCTATGGACATCGAATCGAAACATTATTTAAAATGACTGATTTCCAACATGATGAAGCTGTTCAGCGTTTTTCACGCCAATTAAGAGGAATGGGTGTAGATAAAGCGCTTCGTGAGCGCGGAGCACAAGACGGTGATACGGTTCGGCTGTTAGATTATGAATTTGATTTTATTGAATAGATTTTAATTTTCAGTTCCAAGCGCCAAAAACGAAGAAATAACACATGAGCCCCGGCGGAAAAACTTAGCAGCCTGCAAGCCTGCAGGTGCGGACAGATCAAAGTTAAACCGCTCTAAATGAACAGGGGCTCAAGTTTCGGCGTTGTTTAACAGGTGCTTTGCATTTTTCTATTTAGGAGGAAATGAAGTTGACGAGTATTGGTTATTTAGGCCCCAAAGGAACATTTACAAAATTAGCAGTAGATGCAACGTTTAATGGAGAACATAAAGAAGCTTTTAAAACAATCCCAGAATGTATCGATGCCGTAGATAAAGGAGAAATTGATATTGGAGTTGTTCCGTTAGAAAACGCTATTGAAGGAACTGTACAATTGACGGTGGATTATTTGATTCATCAAGTGCGGATCCCTGTAGTGGGAGAAATCGTTGTCCCGATTCAACAGCATTTATTGGTGCGCAGTGATATAGTTCAAAAAGAATCCGATATAGAAGAGGTGCATTCGCATAGTCATGCTATTGCTCAGTGCCATCAATATTTGCACCAGAATTTACATAATGCCAAAATTGCTTTTACTTCCTCAACGGGGAAAGCGGCTGAAATCGTAAGCAATTCTGATCAGCCCATTGCAGCTATCGGAAATCGGGCAGCAGCTTCAGAGTATGGCTTGGAAATAATGAAAGAAAATATTCATGATTATCCAAATAACCATACCCGATTCCTGGTCCTTTCTCACCAGCCGGAGAAGGTTAAAATCAAAAGCGAAGCCAAGGGTGATAAAACAACGCTTTTAATTACGCTGCCAAGTGACCAGGCAGGAGCACTGCATCAAATTCTTTCTGCCTTTGCGTGGCGTAAATTGAATTTATCTAAGATTGAGTCCAGGCCTACGAAAACAGGATTAGGCAATTATTTCTTTATTATTGATGTGAATCAAGCCTATGATGACGTTCTTCTTCCCGGTGTAAAGGCTGAACTGGAAGCATTAGGATGCCAGGTTACAATTTTGGGATCATATTCTGTTTATGATATCTTATAAGTTAAAAGTCCTGTCCCTATTTGAAGTTTAGAAGTGATAACAGCGATAATATAATATTTTAAAATAAAAGATAGGTAACAATTTGCAAACAGAATATAGGAGAACAAAAGAAAAAAGTGCTGAGTGATTACGCCCAGCACTTTTTTCTTGCTTATATACCTTTTGTATCGTCTTTTTGCTTTTCTCTGTACGTTTCTAATTTTTTCTCATATTCCTCTGGCGATGTTTCCAGATAAGTTTTCACCCGCTGTTTGTTCGGTGTAATCGTTAGCCCCAGGAATTTTCTTTCTTCATTAGCAATTTTGAAGAAGGATATAACCAGCAATATGACTACAATACTAAATGGCAGAGCAGCTGTTATCGCAGCTGATTGTAATGCGTCAAGACCAGTTTCTCCTCCCGCTAATAAAAGAATAAATGCAATAGCTGATAAGGAAACTCCCCAAACAATTTTCACTCTTCCAGGCGGTGTCAGAGACCCGAAGGAGGTTTGCATTCCTAAAACGAAAGTTGCCGAGTCGGCAGAGGTTATAAAGAATATGGATACAAGCAGAATCGCAATAATTGATAGTATCACGCCCATTGGAAGTTCGTTGAAAATTCCAAACAATTGTGTTTCGGGCGGCATATCAAATATATGTGGAGTACTTTGACCGATAGAGATGCCAGTGACTCCAAATACGCTGAACCATATAATACCTATTACTGTAGGAACCAGCAATACAGCAAGAATAAATTCACGTACTGTACGACCCTTGGAAACACGTGCAATGAAGATTCCCACAAACGGGCTCCAGCTCATCCACCAGCCCCAATAGTAAATCGTCCAGTCGGACATCCAATCACTTTTTTGCTGATTCAGCGGTGCGACATCTAAAGCATTATATACGAAATTTTGCAGATAGCCGCCAGTGCCGGAGGTCATAATATTCAAGATTAAAATAGTCGGTCCGACAATTAATATGATTAGAAATAAAATTCCGGCCAATACCATGTTTGCATTACTTAAATATTGGATTCCTTTGCTTAAACCGCTCCAAGCGCTGATTAAGAACAGCACTGTTACCACAGCTATAATAATTGCTTGTACGAATATGTTATTAGGTATACCGATTAAGTAGTTTAAACCGCCATTAATCTGCAAAGCACCTACACCAAGTGAGACGGCAACACCGATTACGGTTGCAAAAACTGCAAGAACGTCTACCACGGTGCCCAATGGTCCATCAACGCGATCGTGGAATATCGGGCGTAATGCTTTGGATAAAAGTCCAACTTCCCCTCTTCTAAATTGAGAATATGCGAGTGCCAATGCTACAACACCATATATAGCCCATGCATGGAAGCCATAGTGTAAGAAAGTAGAGCGCATCGATTCAAGCATCGCTTCGTTCGTCTCTGGATCCGCTGTTGGCGGAGCAAGATAATGCGAAACAGGCTCAGACGCACCATAGAACACTAACCCAATTCCCATCCCGGCACTAAATAACATAGCAAGCCAAGAAACGGTATTGAATTCTGGTTTATCTTTTGGTTTTCCTAACTTTAACGTTCCGATTGGACTGAAAATAAGAAAAATACAGAAGAAAACGAGGATGGTTGTAAGAATCATGTAATACCAGCCAAAATATTCTGTAATCCAATCTGATAAATTACCTGCAATGTTTCCAAATCCTTCTGGAAAAACTGCTCCAAGTATTACTAAAATGCCAATAACAATAGAGGCGTAAAGAAAAACGTTAGACATTTTTCTTTTTGATGAGTTTTTACTCATAATTTGCTCCTTCCCGTATTTAAAACAATCCTAAATACAAATTTGAATTTTGTATTTTATAGACTTTCATATCCTAACAAGGAACCATCATAAAATCAACTGCAATCTGGATAAAAATAAAGCGAAAGCCTTATTGTACAGCGGTAAGAATGGATTTTAAATTTTATTAAGCTTCTTGTTTCAGGATATCCCCTTATATCTATATACCTCTATAAGATAAAAGAAAACATTTTTATATCAAAATGCGCCTTCAACAGAATAAATGAACTGTCCAATGAAAAAAGAAAACCATTTTTAAGGTGCCTGTATGTTTGCAGGTTCTGTTCAGGCGGACAGCCCGGGATAAAATAAAACGGTACAAGAAAAAGCGCTGAGTTATTTTCTTCCCAGCACTTTTTAAGCATCTAATCAGTGTTCAAAAATCTTTCATAACAGAACCTGTCCCTAAGCATGCAACAGCACAGAGTCTGACGGAGAAGCAAGCTGAGAGGCGTCCACAGAATTTAATTTGTTTGCATACTTATTTACCACGGAGAACCGTCCGTAAAACTCCCGCTGAGTGAAGTTTTATTTTATATTCCTTTGGTATCGTCTTTTTTCTTTTCCCGGTATGTTTCTAAATTCTTTTCGTATTCCTCTGGGGAATTTTCCAGATATGTCTGCATTCTTTTTTTGTTAGGCGTTATAGATAAACCTAAAAATTTCCTTTCCTCGTTAGCAACTTTAAAGAAGGATATCACCAGCAATATAACCACGATGCTGAATGGCAAGGCAGCGGTTATTGCGGCGGACTGCAGTGCATCGAGGCCATTTTCTCCGCCTGCCAAAAGAAGGATATATCCAATGGCTGATAATGCAATCCCCCAAATAATTTTTATCTTCCTATCTGGAGTTAAAGACCCAAAGGATGTTTGCATCCCTAAAACGAAAGTTGCTGAATCCGCAGAAGTTATAAAGAATATGGTTACGAGCAGAATTGTAACAATGGATAAAATGGTGCCCAGCGGCATTTCATTGAAAACTGCAAATAATTGCGTTTCCGGGCCCATATTAAAGATTTGCGGAGCACTTTGGGCAATCGAAATACTTGTAACGCCAAATACACTGAACCATAAAATACTAATGATTGTAGGAACAAGCATTACAGCCAAAACAAATTCTCGAATTGACCGGCCTCTGGAAACACGGGCGATGAAGATGCCGACAAATGGACTCCAGCTCATCCACCAGCCCCAATAATAAAGCGTCCAGTCAGCCATCCATTCACGCTTTTGAGCATTTAGCGGCGCGACGTCTAAAGAATTATACAAAAGATTTTGCAGATAGGAGCCTGCTCCGCTTGTCATCATATTTAAGATTAGAATAGTTGGTCCAACAATTAATATAGTAAGAAAGATGATGCCGGCTAACACCATGTTTGCATTGCTCAAATATTGAAGCCCTTTATTTATTCCGCTCCAGGCGCTGATAAGGAATAGCACCGTTACAATAGCGATAATGATCCCCTGAACGATTGAGTTATTAGGCACACCGAACAGGTAGTTTAACCCGCCATTGATTTGTAAAGCTCCGACACCGAGCGATACGGCAACACCAATTACAGTTGCAAAAACGGCTAATACATCTACGACAGTGCCGAATATACCGTCCACACGATCATGGAATAATGGACGCAGGGCTTTAGATAATAGTCCGACCTCTCCTTTTCGAAACTGGGAATATGCGAGAGAAAGAGCAACTACGCCATATATCGCCCAGGCATGAAACCCATAATGTAAAAAAGTGGAGCGGATCGACTCAAGCATCGCGGCATTGGTTTCTGGATCTTCTGTAGGTGGAGCAATATAATGTGAAATTGGCTCAGAGGCACCATAGAACACTAATCCAATCCCCATCCCGGCACTGAATAACATGGCAAGCCAAGAAATTGTATTGAATTCTGGTTTATCTCTTGGCTTCCCTAATTTTAAAGTTCCTATAGGACTGAAAATAAGAAATAAACAGAAGAAAACAAGAATCGCAGTAAGAATCATGTAATACCAGCCAAAATAGTTCGTGATCCAGGAGGATACGTTTCCGGAAATTTGTCCGAATTGATTTGGAAATACTGCACCAAGTATCACTAAAATACCTACAACAATAGAGGCATAAATGAAAACATCAGATATTTTCCTTTTTTTAGAGGGGTTGCTCATAATTTTCTCCTTCCAGTATTTAAAAAATACCTACAATGATTTTTATTATTTTTTAGAATCCAGTTTCCTAAGCAAGCATAAAAAATAATCTCTGCCATGAACGACTCATCTCAGACGCTATAACATTTACGGCCAGCATGAAAACAGACTCCAGACTAAAACAAAACCTATGATTGGAGCGTGTCCAAATAAATACCCGACACAAGAAACGTTATTTAAACGATGCTTTCTCTGGTTAGTATGTACAAATCAGATTGAAACATTTATGGATATGGACACTATTTTGACAGGTCGTCTCTTCTGTGAGGAATATGAAATAAAAAATTTGGCATATTTCTTTATCAATATAAAATGCTGGATTGAAAGCTTGAAAATGAACAAGCATGTAACCATACATGTGCAACTTTTTTCTGTTTCATGCATATGCTGATATAGAGCATTAGCCCATTTCAATCATGAAAGGGAAAGGAGTTCGTTATTTTTGAAAATACACATTGTGCAGCTTGGAGATACGTTGTGGAAATTGGCTGAGAAGTATAATGCTTCTTTTGAGGAATTAAAAAAGGTAAATTCACATTTGGCTGACCCGGAGAAACTAATGCCTGGAATGAAGATCAAAATACCCGGATCAAAAAAAGCGGTACAAAAAAGTACATCTAAAAAAGAAGAGACAGCACCACTATCTAAGGAAGAAAAGAAATCCAAGAAAGAACAAATGACGCCGGTTTCCAAAGAAGAGACAAAAACAACCAAGAAAGAACAAAAAAAACCGGTGCAAAAAGAAGAAAAGAAAAAAGAAGAGCATCCTTATAAGCATAAAACACCGACACCAATTGCTGTTTTAAAAGAGGATGATCAAAAAGAAAAGAAAAAGGAACAATTTGAAGCAGTGATGCCCAAAATGCCTCAAATGCCACAGGCGCCTGCTATGCCTATTTTAGAAAAGGAAATGAAAACAGAAAAGAAACCAGCTAAAATGCCAAAGCCGCCGAAGCCTAAAGAACATAAGCAAGAAAAAACAGCACCAGCTAAAGAGCAGCAGCCGGCAAGTAAGACCGAACCGCAAACACAAGCGCCAGAACAGCAACAGCCTGTATTTGACTTTGATTCTTACCAGCAGCCGGCAGCGATGCCTTGTGAACCTATGCCGTTTTTACCGCAGATGATGCCAGTGTTTTATATACCTTGTCCGCCAATGCATCCGCCGGTACATCCGTATCACCCGTATCCTGTTCATCCGGGAATGCAGCAAGGATTTCCAATGATGCCGCCGACGGGAGACTGCGGCTGTGGAGGACAGCAACCACTACCGCCGATGCAAGGGAGCTTTGCCCCGATTCCGGCTGGTTTTAATGAATCACAGTTTGAAGCAGCTCCTCAGCAGTTTCAAGACATGATGCCTTATCAGCAGCAGCCGTCTGTAAATGAAGCAAGTCAGCAAACGCCGATGCCTGAGTCTTATCAGTCAGTAACGAACCGAGCATTGCATTCTAAACAACAGTCCGATAATGATAAACCGTTGTCTTCTAATAAAGCTAATCATCTGCCAACATCAGCATCATTTTTGGAGCAGCCGCAGGAACAGAGTCCGAAATTCTCTGAAAATCGACACTATTTTCAGCCTCATCAGACGCCGTTATCTAATTCACATGGAAATACATTCTATCCAAAGCCGCCATTTTTTCCGGAACAGCCTGACGATAAACATGATTCCAGCTCGTAAAAGTTTTGATAAAAAAGGTGTGAAAAATCCTTCCTTATCCATACTAAAGTATAAGGGAGGATTTTTATTATGTTTAAAATACAATATATAGTTTATGCAGTGTTCACCATGATAATATTAACAGGCTGTTCAGATACCGATACAGCTACAGAAAAAAATGCAGGCAATGACCAATCTGTTCAGCCAATTCATTATGAGGAAAACAGAAACCGAACAACCTCGGAGAATGATGCTGAAAAGCAAACAAAGGCCCCGTCATTAGAGAATTTTGACCGGGAAGAATCAGCTGCATTTCAAAAATTGGTCAGCGAGCATGTTGATGCAGAAGATGTTCGGGTTGTTACAGGAAGAGATCGAGTGGTTGTTGCTGTTCAAATGAAGAAAGGGACAGATCAGCGTGATTTTGAAGAAATAAGTGAGGAAATCGAACAAATTCTGGATACAGATAAACAGCTTTTTATCTATAATGATGTGGCAAAGTGGGAGCAAGTTAAAGATTTTTATGCACGTGATGAAGCAAACCAAATGGGAGAAGATATGGAACGTATGTTTGAAAATCTGTTCGAGTAGCTAAGGAAAAAAGACGGTTTTCCTTTTCTGATGGGACTTTTTTTGATATAGTAAAAAAAGAGTTTCGAGAGAGGAGTATGTCTAATGGCTGGACATTCCAAATGGAAAAATATACAGAAGAGAAAAAATGCACAGGATGCAAAAAAAGGTAAAATTTTTATGAGGCATGCGAAGGATATCTATCTTGCTGCGAAAAGCGGCGGCGGAGATATGGATACCAATGCTGCTTTAAGAACAGCTGTGGATAAAGCAAAGGCTGATAATATGCCTAATGATAATATAGAGCGAAATATAAAAAAAGCAACCGGCACGCTGGATGGCGCCACCTATGAGGAAATTACCTATGAAGGCTACGGCCCCGGCGGTGTTGCGGTTATTGTAAATGTGTTAACAGATAATAAAAACCGTACTGCGGCTGAAATCAGACACGCTTTTAAGAAAAATGGCGGAAATCTTGGTGAAAATGGAAGTGTATCTTTTATGTTTGATCGTAAAGGCTACATTGTCGTTGAAAATGAAGATGATACTATCGATGAAGATACGATGACTTTAGATGCACTGGAAGCCGGTGCAGAAGATGTCAGTATAGAGGATGGAGCTTATGAAATCTATACGAGCCCCGAGGATTACCAGGATGTTGTCTCTTATTTGGAGGAGCAGTCTTATAAGTTAGCTGATGCAGAAGTCACTTTCATTCCGCAAAATTATAATTCTTTATCTCCGGAAGATGAAGAGAAGATGATGAAGTTAGTGGATGCATTAGAAGAAAGTGAAGATGTTCAAGATGTTCATCATAATCTGGAGTCGAATGAATAAACTTCTATTTATCCTAAATAGAAGTTTATTCATTGATTCTGTTTAAAGAGGATGTTCAAAAAGTCCATAAAAAATGACACGGCGGGGAAAAGATTTTTTCCTATGAACACCTACGTTCTGGCACATTATTAGACGACCTGTTCTTATTTATTGGTCTTTATGAACACGCACTTAAAATAAAGGGAGCTCAATATGATTGCATATATAAAAGGAAAGCTTACGACGATAAAAGATAATGCTGTCATTGTGGATGTACATGGGATTGGGTATGAGCTGATTTGCCCCAATCCCTACGTATTTGAACCGGAAATGAATCAGCAAGTCCAAATACATACGCATCATCATGTCAGAGAAGATGCACAAATTTTATTCGGCTTTCGGAATACAGATGAGAAATATTTATTTACGAAGCTTATTTCAGTGTCAGGCATCGGTCCTAAGGGAGCTTTGGCGATTTTAGCCGGCGTGAATATTCAAGGCTTTATTGCGGCGGTTGAAAATGAAGATGAAAAATTTTTAACAACCTTTCCAGGGGTCGGAAAAAAAACAGCGCGCCAGATTATTTTAGACTTAAAAGGAAAGCTGGTTCATGATTTTGCAATAGAAAATACAGAGGAACAGACTTCCGGAGAAGCAGCAGGCACTAGCGGGCGTGAAATTGTGTCTGAAGCATTGGATGCCTTAAAATCATTAGGCTTTACCACAAGTGAGCTGAAAAAAATCACACCGCAGCTGAAATCAGATAAGACGCTCACGAATACAGACGAGGTTATTCGCAAAGCATTTAGTCTGTTAGCAAAATAATAGAAAGGAGTGTTCCTTTTGGATGAACGTATGATTGACGGAAACCTGCATGATGAGGATGTGTCGATAGAGCAAAGTTTAAGGCCGTTACAGCTAGAGGACTACATTGGTCAGCCAAAGGTAAAAGAAAATTTAAGTATTTTTATCCAAGCAGCTAAAATGCGTGAAGAGCCGCTGGATCATGTATTGCTGTTCGGGCCGCCGGGGTTAGGTAAAACGACACTGGCTTCTATTATTGCTAATGAGATGGGTGTGCAATTCAGGTCTACTTCTGGCCCGGCAATAGAGAGAGCCGGAGATTTAGCAGCAATTCTATCTTCTTTGGAGCCTGGAGATGTATTATTTATTGATGAAGTGCATCGTCTCCCGAGATCTGTGGAAGAAGTGCTTTATCCTGCTATGGAAGACTTCTTTATTGATATTGTAATTGGGAGCGGGCCAAGTGCGCGCAGTGTCCGGATTGATTTGCCGCCTTTTACACTGGTAGGAGCAACAACACGATCTGGGCTCTTGAGTGCGCCGCTGCGTGACCGGTTTGGTGTACTCAGCCGTCTGGAATACTATGATGTGGCGGATTTACGTCAAATTGTTATGCGTACAGCCGATATATTCCATATGACGATTTCAGAAGATGCGGCTATAGAGATTGCCCGCAGATCGAGGGGAACGCCGCGTATTGCAAACCGTTTATTAAAAAGAGTACGTGATATTTCACAGGTAAAAGGAGAAACAGAAATTAGCTTTGAAACGACCAGACAGGCTTTAAAAATGCTGCAGGTGGATGACGCCGGTTTGGATCATATTGATCATAAATTGTTAACGGAGATTATAGAAGGCTTTAATGGCGGGCCAGTCGGGCTGGATACCATTGCGGCAACGATTGGTGAAGAATCGCAGACGATTGAAGAAGTATATGAGCCGTATCTGCTTCAATTAGGTTTTATCCAGCGTACACCCAGAGGGAGAAAAGTAACACCCAAAGCCTATGAACATTTTGGAATACCAATGATAAATGGGGAAGAGTAATGGGTAAATTATTTATTATTGCTGGAATCGTGCTAATTATCATCGGCTTGATTTGGACCTTTATCGGGAGGCTGCCGGGTGATTTTACGTTTCAAAAAGGAAATATGACCTTTCATTTTCCGTTAATGACTTCTATTCTTGTTAGTGTCATATTAACGCTGATTTTATTTATTATCAGCAGATTTAGATAGGTTTTAATGATAAGAGGAAAGTAAGGGATGGACATGAATATTGAAGATTTTGATTTTGATCTGCCTGAAGAATTAATTGCGCAGACACCGCTGAAGGATCGGACTGCATCGAGGCTTTGTGTGCTGGATAAACAGACAGGCCGAATACAGCATCAGCATTTTTCAGATATAATAGATTACCTTCAAACTGGAGATTGCCTTGTTTTGAATGATACAAAGGTGTTGCCTGCCCGCCTGTATGGTGTAAAAGAAGATACAGGTGCGAAGCTGGAGGTTCTTTTACTGCATCAGGAAGAAGGCGACAGTTGGGAAGTGTTAGTAAAGCCGGCGAAAAAAGTAAAAAAAGGGACAGTCATTGATTTTGGAGATGGGCTGTTAAAGGCTGTTTGCACAGGCACGAAAGAACATGGCGGACGTACAGTCGAATTTTCTTACCAGGGTATTTTTTATGAAATATTAGATGAACTTGGAGAAATGCCATTGCCGCCATATATTAAGGAGCAGCTTTCTGAAAAAGACCGTTATCAGACGGTTTACGCAAAAGAAAAAGGATCTGCTGCTGCTCCGACTGCCGGTCTTCATTTTACCGATGCATTATTACAGCAGATAAGGGAAAAAGGCGTCCAGATTATTTTTATTACGCTTCATGTTGGTTTGGGGACATTTCGGCCGGTAAGTGTTGATTCTGTTGAAGAGCATACGATGCATAGTGAATTTTACCGTATGTCCGAAGAAGCGGCTGACGCTTTGAATCAAGCCAAAGCAGAGGGCAGAAGGATTATTTCAGTAGGAACCACCTCCACTCGGACACTGGAAACAATTGCCCGGGATTATGATGGTTCCTTTGCAGAAACGAGCGGCTGGACAGATATTTTTATTTATCCGCCATATCAATATCAGGCGATTGATGGATTAATTACAAATTTCCACCTTCCCAAATCAACACTTATTATGCTTGTAAGTGCTCTGGCCGGGAAAGATGAGGTGCTTCATGCATATCATGAGGCTGTAAAAGAACGTTATCGTTTCTTCAGTTTTGGAGATGCGATGCTAATTATCTAGCCTAACGAGGTATAAATACGTTATGATATGTTTAGGCTGAAGAAAAGGGAAGATAAATGATGACACCGATAACGTATGAATTAATAAAGACAGATAAACAGACAGGGGCAAGACTTGGCCGTGTCCATACACCGCATGGCTCGTTTGATACGCCTACTTTTATGCCGGTGGGGACACTAGCAACAGTAAAAACAATGAGTCCGGAAGAATTGCATTCGATGCAGGCAAATATTATCTTATCGAATACCTATCATTTATGGCTGCGCCCCGGAGAAGATATTATTGAAGAGGCTGGCGGCCTGCATAAGTTTATGAACTGGGATAAAGCCATTTTAACAGATTCAGGCGGTTTTCAAGTGTTCAGCTTAAGCGATATGCGTCAAATCGAAGAGAAAGGTGTACACTTCCGAAATCATTTAAATGGAGAGAAGCTGTTTCTTTCACCTGAAAAAGCAATGCATATTCAAAATGCATTGGGATCAGATATTATGATGGCATTTGATGAGTGTCCTCCGTATCCGGCGACCTATGATTATATGAAGTCATCTGTTGAACGGACCTCTCGATGGGCAGAGCGCTGCCTGGAGGCGCATAAGCGTCCGGATACCCAAGGTCTTTTTGGTATCGTTCAGGGCGGTGAATATGAAGAATTACGAAAACTAAGCGCTCAAGATTTAGTTTCTCTTGATTTTCCCGGCTATGCAATTGGCGGATTATCTGTTGGGGAGCCAAAAGATGTGATGAATCATGTCTTGGAATTTACTACACCTCTATTGCCGTCGAATAAGCCAAGATATTTAATGGGAGTCGGTTCCCCGGATGCACTGATAGATGGGGCGATTCGTGGCGTAGATATGTTTGATTGTGTTCTGCCGACCCGGATTGCCAGAAATGGAACGTGCATGACTTCAAACGGCCGATTAGTAGTTCGGAATGCGAAATATGCACGTGATTTTTCACCGATAGATGAGCATTGCGACTGTCATGTTTGTAAGAATTATACAAGAGCTTACATCCGACATTTAATAAAATGCAATGAAACATTCGGATTCCGACTTACGACTTATCATAACCTGCATTTTCTGTTAAAATTAATGGAGCAAGTCCGAACTGCTATAAAAGATGATCGACTTGGTGATTTCAAAGAGGAATTCTTTGAACAATATGGATTGAATCAAGAGAATCCAAAGAACTTTTAGGAAGGAGTTGGAACATATGGAAATGGTTACACCTATTTTATGGATCGTACTTATGTTTGCTATTTTTTATTTCTTACTTATTCGTCCGCAGCAAAAGCGTCAGAAGCAAGTAAGAGAAATGCAAGATAGCCTGCAAAAAGGTAATGAAATCATAACAATCGGTGGATTACATGCGAAAATCCATGCGATTGACGAAGGCACCATTGTGTTAATTACTGAAGAAGGTACAAAATTAACATATGACCGTTCAGCAATCAGAGAAGTAAAACAAAACGCATAATCAATGAAAAAAGCTAATGAGTAACATTCATTAGCTTTTTTTTATGGATTACTATCGTTTACGAATCAATTTTCTTCAGCCGGACTTGAAAAGTTAACCCCGATAATCCCGCCTAATATGGCTGCAATCAGATAAAACCCGTGATACATTGCTTGTGTCCATGTAAAACCCTGCTGGTAGCCGAGAAATTGCACCAGAAAAACAAATCCGGTAAATCCTAAACCAACCAGTACTCCTAAAAGCCAACCCTTTGCTTTTCCTTTTAAACCAGTAATTATTCCGCAGGTGAATAAAATAACCAGACCAATGACAAAGGTTGCCCATGATAAAGTTGATTCTGTCATGTCCACGAATTTTAATAACAAGCCCAATGCAAAGCTCGTGAGAAAAAGTAAAACGAATAATATAATCCAACCGTAGAGTAAGGATGTCCATTGAATTTTTACCATTGATTCATCTCCTCTGAGTTTGTCCCTTAATTAAATTTATGCCCGGACATTTTATTTAGAAGAAATATTTATAGGAGAATGACAGATAAATTCTCTAAATTTATTTCTTTTTAGAGAAAAACGGCAGCTGTCTTAATTCTTCTTTTCGAATAAATCGTAATAGAATCAGCAATATCATATAAATTAGAGCAATAATGATGAGCAGCAGGATAAACGAGATTAAAGTTGTATCGGCTGTGTAAAATTGGTTTTTTATATAAAACGTCAGCAGGAAAGTAGTTCCGCATAAAATAATCATGCGGATAATCTCCTTCCAGGCAGGAAAATAATTTATTTCCTTTTTTAATACCATAATATGGAGAAAAGTAACGAGAACAACATTTGCGCAGATAGCGATTGCTGCTCCTTGGATTCCTAAATTGGAACTGGTTGCCAGCAGTATCATCGCTCCGAATTTTAAAATGACTCCAATCAATGAGTTCCACATTGCCGGCCGGGCTAAATCAAGTGCTTGCAGTGCTGCCTGCAATGGGGCTTGAATATATAAAAATAAGAAAAAAGGTGCCATAATAATCAACAACGGGGCAGCGGAATCCGAACGATACATAAGATTTAGCAGATCAGCAGCGAATAAAGTCATTACAATGGTGGCTAATGCCCCTGAAGCAAAGGAAATTCGGATGGATTGGTGAATACGGCTATGAATCAGTTCCTTTTGGTTCTTGGCAGCAGCTTCCGAAATAGAAGGAACAAGTGCTATTGACAGGGAGCTTGTTATAAAAGTCGGTAAAAATAATAAAGGCATGGTATAGCCCATTAATTCTCCGTATTGTTTCGTTGCAACAGCTGTAGTTACTCCAGCCAGCGCAAGAGATTGGACAATAATGATTGGGTCGAGAAAATTAGAAATCGAACCAATCATTCTGTTCCCCAGGGTAGGCATAGAAATAGATAATAGTTCTTTTGCGGTTTCTTTTCCGGATAAAACTGTTTCTGTAAAGTGTTTGCGTATTTTCAGCTTTCTTTTTTGACGAAATTTTCGAATCATGTATAAGAGAGAAGCGAATTCACCAATAATAATACTGAACATAGCGCCTGCCGCTGCATATTCCACCCCGTAAGGTAAAAGGATATATATGAATATACCGACGAAGGCAATCCGTACAACTTGTTCAAGAACTTGTGCGATACTTTGCGGCTTCATATTCTGTTTTCCCTGGAAATATCCCCTTAATACTGCGGAGACAGCAGCTATAGGGATAATCGGGCTAATCACCACTAGAGGAAGCAGTACACGTTTGTCCGTGAATAAGGTATCCGATAAAATGGGTGCTGCGAGAATCAAGATGACAGTAAACAGGATACTTGCACTTAAAGTTATCGCAAGGGAGACGGCAACGATTTGTTTTATTTTTTTCGAATCATTTTGAGCATCTGCTTCGGCTACACGCTTGGAAATAGCCACAGGAAGACCGAATTGCGTCAGCGTCATTACCAGAAATAAGGTAGGCAAAGCCATCATATAGAGACCGACACCTTCTTCACCCATAAAGCGTGCGACGACCATACGGTTAATGAAGCCCATAAAACGGGTCAGCATCCCGGCGATAATTAGAATCAATGCTCCTTGGATAAAGGATTGTTTTGTCATTTGTGTTGCCCCGCCTTCTCAAAAAAATAAATTTGATATACAATGATATATATGCTGTATAATGGACAAACCATGACAGTTGAATAAAAAAGTCGTACAATAAGAAAGTACTTCATGGTGATTAACAAGGATGCTTAAGAAGAAATGGTGGGATGAAATGGACAGCCGACATGTAGACACATGGAAAGAAATGATTTATCCGGCACTGAAAAGCAAACAAGAAGAATTAGAAATGCTAGGTTATGAACAAGCGACTCCAGAGGGCGTGTGGAAGTGTCTTTGTGTAAAAATCTGGAACGGAGAACCGGAAAAAAGGTTACATGAAATCGTTCAAGATATTTTTCATTTGAAATCATCTGTTTATTTAAGCTATTTAACGATTCAATCCTATGAAAATGATGATTTAGCCGCTTCAATCGAAGCACTTATAGGCAATTCACCAGATAACGGGTAAATAATACTCGTTTGAACACGTATGAAATGGTTGATATATGAAGGAGGAAGTGCAAACGATGAAAAAAAGAGGCAGAATCGTTGCCTTTTTTCTTGTCATCGCAATTTTGGCAGGAGTAATTGGAACAACGTTTAGTAATCTGGCAAGCAATGTGAACCTTGGCTTGGATCTGCAGGGAGGCTTTGAGGTTTTATATGAAGTAGAGCCTGTTGAAGATGGTCAGGAGATTTCAAGTAGTTTACTGGAAGGGACGGTCCAGACGCTGAATGACCGGGTGAACCGACTGGGAATAAGTGAAGCGGTTATCGATATAGAAGGAGATGACCGGATTCGAGTGCAGCTTGCAGGTGTTGACAACCAAGCTGAAGCAAGAGAATTGCTGTCTACATCCGCACAATTGTCTTTCAGGGATGTTGATGATGAAGAGTACCTTGATGGATCTGATATTGTAGAAGGAAGCGCCAGTCAGGATTATAATCCGAATACCAATGCGCCGATTGTTACCTTGCAATTACAAGATGCATCTAAGTTCGGTGAAGTAACCGAAGAAATTAGCCAAATGACAGATAACCGTTTAGTAATCTGGATGGATTATCAGGAAGGTGAGGATTCTTTTTCAGAAGAGGTGACGAAAGAAGATCCTAAATTTGTCTCTGCGCCGGCAGTAAGCGAGCCCATTCATTCTCGTGATGTCATGATTGAAGGAGACTTTACGGTAGAGTCGGCTCAGCAAATGGCAGATATCATTAATTCTGGTTCACTGGATGTACATATGAATGAAATTTTCTCTACATCTGTAGGTGCACAATTCGGCGAACAGGCATTAAATGAGACAGTTATTGCAGGACTGATTGGGATTGCTTTAATCGTTCTTTATCTCTGTGTAGTTTATCGCTTCAGCGGGATTATTGCTTCCATTAATTTGGCTGTATATGTATTCTTAGTTGTATTGATTTTTGAATTACTGAATGGCGTATTGACATTGCCGGGAATAGCAGCCCTGATTCTGGGAGTAGGAATGGCAGTTGATGCGAACGTTATTACGTTTGAACGTATTAAAGAAGAGCTGCGTGCCGGCAAGTCGGTGAAAGCTGCCTTTCAATCTGGAAATAAAAGCTCTTTTGTAACGATTTTAGACGCTAACATAACAACCTTAATTGCAGCTGCTGTGTTATTTATATTTGGGACAAGTTCTGTTAAAGGCTTTGCAACGATGCTGATTATCAGTATTTTAGTCAGCTTTATCACTGCAGTATTTGGCACAAGGGGACTTCTGGCTTTATGGGTCCAAAGCGGCTTCTTGAAAAAAAGAAAGACATGGCTTGGTGTCAATAAGAATCAAATCAAAGATATTGCAGAGGGCGAAGAAGCAGAGCCGACCGTTTTAGGAAAACAGGTTAACTTTACAAATCATCGCAGGAAGTTCTTTGCTGTAAGCTTAATACTTGTAATTATTGGAGCTCTCGTTATTGGCATCTTTCGAATTAATCCGGGTGTTGATTTTACAAGCGGCTCGCGAATAGAAGTAGTAGCTGACCAAAGCTTGACAGAAGAAGAAATAGAATCGGAATTTGCAACGCTTGGTTATGAAGTCAGCTCCGTGAATTTATCAGGTGAAAATAACGATATCGGAGTTGTCCGGTTTGACACGGTTCTTGACGAAGGGGAAGTGGATACCGTACAGCAGCACTTCCTGGAAATCTATGATCATGAGCCTAGTGTGAGTGTTGTATCACCAATTGTCGGTCAGGAGCTTGTGAAAAATGCAATCTATGCAGTTGCTATCGCATCCATATTTATTGTTGCGTACATTGCCATACGTTTTGAATTCTTCTTTGGGGTTACAGCAATTATTGCCCTCTTGCATGATGTCCTGTTTATGCTGATGGCTTTCAGTATCACGCAAATTGAATTTGATGTCACCATTGTAGCGGCAATTCTGACGATTATCGGTTATTCCTTGAATAATACGCTCGTTATTTTTGACCGAATCAGGGAAAACATTCGTCAGGAGAAAAGAGTCAAATCCTTTAAGAAGCTTGCAGAAATTGTGAATAAGAGTATTGTTCAATCATTTATCCGAACAATGAATACATCGATCACTACTATTATTGCTGTTGTTGCGTTCCTAGTACTTGGAGCTGCGTCTATATGGGCTTTTGCTTTCGCTCTCTTAATTGGATTGATTGCCGGAACTTACTCTTCTCTATTCCTTGCTTCCCATATCTGGTTAGTATGGAGAGGCAGAAAAGTGAAGGATAAGCCGGTAGACTTTAGAAAGAAAGAACGAGTGGAAGGACCGCAAGTATAAATACCTTAGAGTGCGTATTCAAAAAGCCCGAAGTACGGACACTCACTATGTCATGTGTATTGGATTTTTTGAATATCCTCTTTAAATAAAATGGATAAGAGCGATGAAAAAGAGAGCTTTCAACATGGTAATATGGTAATGTATTCGAATACGTCTGATCACGGACCTTGCCGGGTACAGTATCATTTGCAATATGGAAGCTCTCTTTTTTCATTAATATGCTTAAAATGATTCCTTATCGGGTAATAAACAGGTAGTAAATATTTTTTAATGGAGGAAGTTTTATGAATGCACAAGTTTATGTCATACTCGCAATTATATTTGTAATTATTATTGCCGTTTTTGCTGTAATCAATGTGGACCCTGTTGCAGTGAACTATTTATTTTGGACACAGGAGTCTCCTTTAATTCTGGTTATTCTTTTTTCTGTATTAATGGGAGGATTGATTACTGCAGCAGTAGGAGCTATCAGACTATACAGAGCACATCAAGAAGTGAAAAAACTCCGCACAGAAAATGAGCGTCTTAAAAAGCGCATGGCAGCAAATGGAATGACGGATGAACTGGATAATGAAAATGGCAGAAACGATAAAAAAGATTACCAAGAATCCCGAAAAGAAATGCGTGTGGAAAGAAGAAATGCGAAAAGAACAGATAAAGAATAATCTGTTTAATCAATTTAATTCATAATCAGAGAAATCTATTTGATGCCCCTGGCTTACTTTAGTATAATAACTAGGTCAGGGGTGAATTTATGCTATCAAGTAAAGCGAATTGGAAATATATAGATAATCCTCCTGTAGAGGAGAGAGAGTCGCTCGACATTGCGATGTCACCTATTGTAAAAGATTTATTTTTACAAAGAGGAATTACGACAACAGAAGAAGCAAAACAATTTATGCAGCCCGATCTCAACCATTTGATTGATCCATTTTGTTTAAACGGTATGGAAAAAGCCGTAAAGCGAATCAAAGAAGCGGTAGATAATAACGAAAAAATAGTTGTATACGGAGATTATGATGCGGATGGAGTAAGTTCTACGGTTGTTTTGCTGCACGCATTGAATAAAATTGGTGCAGTTTATGAATATTATATCCCGAATCGGTTTACAGAAGGATATGGTCCCAATGAAGCTGCCTTCAGGCAGCTTCATCAAGCTGGATTTGGATTAATTATAACGGTCGATACCGGGATTGCTTCAATTCGTGAAGCCGAAGTAGCAAAGGAGCTCGGGTTGGATTTAATTATTACAGACCACCATGAGCCCCAAGCGGAGATACCGGATTGTTATACCATTATTCATCCGAAGCTGTCTGAAGCGTATCCGTTTAAAGAACTGGCAGGTGTTGGTGTTTCTTTAAAATTAGCACATGCTCTTCTCGGAGAACTGCCTGTGGAGGTGCTTCCTTATGCAGCGATAGGTACGATAGCTGATCTGGTCCCGCTGGTGTCTGAAAATCGAATTTTAGCTGCATTTGGTCTAAAAGAATTGCAACGCACAAATTATGTTGGCTTGAAAGCATTAAAACAAGTATGTCAGCTGGAAGAAACCATAACCGAAGAAGATGTAGGCTTTCGCATTGGACCGCGTATAAACGCTGTAGGAAGACTGGGTGATGCTGATCTGGCTGTTGATCTTCTGCTGGAAGAGGACGCGGAAATTGCTCTGGAAATGGCGAATGAATTGAATCACATAAATGAACAGCGTAAGAAAATAGTTCAGGATATTGTAGATGAAGCAATGGACATGGTTCAAACAGATAAGCGGATTATTATTGTAGCTAAAGAAGGCTGGAATGAGGGCGTATTAGGGATAGTTGCTTCAAAATTAGTTCAAAAATATGATCGGCCGGCGATTGTGCTTGCGAAAAAGCCGGAACAGGGAATTGTAAAAGGGTCAGCCAGAAGTATTCCTGCATTTGATTTATTCGAGGGCTGTATGACAGTCAGAGATTTGTTCACACACTTTGGCGGACATGCCCAAGCAGCGGGGATGACATTACCTGCTGAAAATCTAGAGCCGTTAGAAACTGCTTTAAATAAGCTGCTTTTTGAAAATTTATCAGAAGAAGATTTTAAGCAGGAATTATATATTAATGCTATATTAGATATGGAAGATATCAATGTTTCTCTTATCGAGGAGATAGGAAAGCTTTCTCCGTTTGGTATGGGCAACTCAAAGCCGTTATTTGAGATAAAGGAGATACCAAAGGAAGTCCGTCAAATCGGAAGCAGAAAGAATCACTTGAAAATGCAATTTGCTTCTTCCAATGCCCAAATAGATACAGTAGGTTTTGGATTTGGAGAGCTGAAAGAAGCTATTTCGCCATACACTAAAGTATCCGTTGCCGGCGAGCTTTCTGTTAATGAGTGGAATGGGAGAAGGAATGCGCAAATAATGCTGGAAGATTTAAAAATTACGGAACGGCAGCTCTTTGACTTTCGCGGAAAAAAAGCAGAGCAATTGCTTTCTGAAACGGTGAAAGAAGTTTTTGTTTGCGGAGAGCCTCTCCGGTTGAGAGAGCATCAGGAGACATTTACCTATAAAGAGGCGCTTTCTAAGAAACTTGATGCTTATCAGACCATTGGTTTTACTGCGTTGCCGGCTTCATTAGATGATATGAAGAAGATTATTCGGCAGGTGAATCCTGAAAATATTGTCATCGCGATACGTCAGGTGCCAAATCAATATCCATTTCAATTCCCTTCCCGGAAAGAATTTGTAGACTATTATAGCTTGATTAAACAGCATAAGAAGTTTCAGATTAAAGAGATGCAGAAAGCGATTGAACAGCACCGGGGCTGGAATAAAGCAAAAGTAATGTTTATGTCGGAAGTTTTTGCAGATTTAGGTTTTGCAGAGAAAAAGGATGGATGGCTCCGTTATGCGGAATCAGGGAATAAAAAGGATTTATCCGAATCCGAAATTTATCAATCCTGCATGAAACAAAAAGAAGCAGAAAATATACTTATCTATTCGAATTATCAAGATTTAAAAAAATGGTTTGAAGCTTGTATGGACACGCCCAACAACCTGAAGGAGGAAGCAGTATATGGATTATAAAGAATATATTGAGATTGTGGAGAACTGGCCGAAAGAAGGTGTCCGGTTTAAAGATATTACGCCTTTGATGGCTAATGGACCAGCTTACAAATCGTCTGTCGATGAAATTGTAGAATATGCAAAAGAAAAAGAAATTGATGTGGTTGTAGGTCCGGAAGCAAGAGGATTTATCGTAGGATGTCCGGTTTCCTATGCCTTAGAAATTGGGTTTGCTCCTGTTCGCAAAGAAGGCAAGCTGCCGCGGGAAGTAATTAAAGTTGATTACGGTCTGGAGTACGGAGAGAATGTATTAACTATTCATAAGGATGCAATTAAGCCTGGACAGCGTGTATTAATTACAGATGATCTTTTAGCTACAGGCGGTACCATCGAAGCAACGATTAATTTAGTTGAACAGCTTGGCGGAATTGTTGCGGGGTGCGCTTTCCTGGTGGAGTTAAGTTATCTGGACGGCAAGGATAAGCTGGAAGGCTACGATGTACTTACCATCATGACCTATTAAAAGCTATGGAAAAAAGAGTCAAAACAGATTCTGATACTGTGTTGACTCTTTTTGTATAGATTAATTTATCCGTATATATTAGGTTTTAGTTGGACAGACATATAAAAAAAGTCTTATAATAGTAATTATTATCGAATAATGTATTTAAATCGAAGAAATGTAAGAGATTTTAATTCAAAAGATGGCTTCAAGCTCTAAAATACTTGTTGCTATTTTTATTTTTATACAATTTATTGAATACTGAAGGTAAATAAAGGTGATTACATGGCAAAAGATGAAAATGTCAACATTACAGATATTGTAGAAAAAGTAAAAGAGTATTTATCTGATGACGATGTTGCTTTAATTGAACATGCATATGAATTTGCAAAAGAAGCTCATAAAGATCAATTTCGCAAATCTGGTGAGCCGTATATCATTCATCCGGTACAGGTCGCAGGGATACTGGCTGAATTATTAATGGATGCAGAAACAATTTCAGCAGGCTTTCTTCATGACGTAATCGAGGATACTGACGTCACATTTGAACAGATGGAAGAAGAATTCAATCATGAGATAGCTGCGCTTGTAGATGGGGTAACGAAGCTTGGGAAAATCCGCTATGAAACAAAAGAGGCCCAGCAAGCAGAAAACCACCGAAAAATGTTCGTGGCGATGGCGAGGGATATTCGTGTTATCATGATTAAGCTTGCCGACAGATTGCATAATATGAGAACGTTAAAGCATCTGCCGCCAGAAAAGCAAAGGCGTATTTCCAATGAAACGCTGGAAATTTTTGCTCCGCTTGCCCACCGCCTGGGAATATCAACAATAAAGTGGGAGCTGGAGGATACGGCATTACGTTATCTTAATCCACAGCAATATTATCGTATTGTTCAGTTAATGAAGCAAAAACGGGAGGAAAGAGAAACTTATATCCAGGAGGTTATTGCTGACCTCTCCCAGGAATTTGAAGCTGTAAATATTAAAGCAGAGATGTCCGGGCGTCCGAAGCATCTATACAGCATTTATCAAAAGATGGTCAATCAGAAAAAGCAATTTAACGAAATATATGATCTTCTTGCTGTCCGTATTTTAGTTGATAATATTAAAGATTGTTATGCTGTTTTAGGTATTATCCATACAAATTGGAAGCCGATGCCCGGAAGATTTAAGGATTATATCGCGATGCCGAAGCAAAATCTGTATCAATCCCTGCATACAACAGTTATTGGACCAAAGGGCGACCCGCTGGAGGTGCAGATTCGTACCAAGGAAATGCATGATATTGCCGAATACGGGATTGCTGCGCACTGGGCCTATAAGGAAGGAAAGCAAGCAAAAGGAAAAAGCTCTTTTGAGGAAAAATTGTCATGGTTCCGGGAGATTCTGGAGTGGCAAAGTGAAACACATGATGCAGAGGAATTTATGGAATCGCTGAAGATTGATTTGTTTTCAGATATGGTTTATGTTTTCACACCAAAAGGCGAGGTAATTGAGCTGCCGTCTGGATCCATCCCAATTGATTTTGCATACAAGATTCATACTGAAATCGGTAATAAAACCATTGGAGCGAAAATCAATGGGAAAATGGAACCTTTGGATTACGAGTTGCAAAATGGAGATATCGTGGATGTGATGACTTCGAAGCATTCCTATGGACCATCGCAGGATTGGCTGAAAATGGTTCAAACCTCACAGGCTAAAAGTAAGATAAAGCAGTTTTTCAAAAAACAGCAGCGTGATGAGAATATTGTCAAAGGAAAAGAAGCTGTGGAAAAAGAAATTCGCGCCTTTGATATTGAGCCTAAAGAAGTATTGACTCCAGATAATCTGCAGCGTGTATTCGATAAGTTTAATTTTACAAACGAAGAAGATATGTATGCTGCTGTCGGCTATCAAGGAATTACCGCAGCGCTGATAGCAACCCGTTTAACAGAACGAATTCGTCATTTGAGAGAAGCAGATCAGGATTTAGAGACAAAAATAGAAGAAGTAAAAACCAATAAAGCAAAACCATCCTCTAAGAAGGATTCGGGTATTGAAGTGGCAGGAGTAAATAATTTACTTGTCCGGATTGCAAAATGCTGTAATCCAGTTCCCGGTGATGATATTTTAGGGTATATTACAAAAGGCAGAGGAGTGTCTGTTCATCGTGCGGATTGTCCGAATGTACAAACCGAAGAAGCGAGGCAGCGCTATATCGATGTAAAATGGAAAACCCAATACGCGGAACGAAAGCAATATCATGTAGACCTGGAAATTACAGGATATGATCGCCGCGGTCTGCTTAATGAAGTATTGCAGGCGGTCAACGAAACAAAAACAAATATCACACATGTGAATGGCAGGTCTGATCGTAATAAAATGGCAGTAATCCAATTAACTATTTTAATCCACAATACGAATCACTTGAAAAAAGTAGTTGATCGAATAAAGCAAATACAGGAAGTATATACCGTAACAAGAACAGTTCAATAAGGAGCGTTTGTTTTTTATGAAGGTAGTATTACAACGGGTGAAAGAAGCTTCTGTCACCGTCCGGGAAGAGAAAATAAGTGAAATACAAAAAGGATTTTTGCTGCTTGTTGGTATTACTCACGAAGACACAGAGGAAGACGTAAAATATCTCGTAAATAAGATTGTTCACCTGCGTGTCTTTGAAGATGAGAATGAAAAAATGAACCGTTCGATTAAAGATGTAGACGGGGGTATATTATCTGTATCGCAATTTACATTGTACGGAGACACTAAAAAAGGCAGACGACCAAGCTTTATCAAAGCAGCAAAGCCGGCCGAAGCAGAAGCATTGTATAATACATTTAATCAAGCATTACGTACAGAAGGCGTCATAACAGAAACAGGAGAATTTGGCGCAATGATGGATGTCCAGCTGGTAAATGACGGACCTGTTACATTGATTTTAGACAGCAAAGACAGATAAAAACGATTAAAGAATAAGATTCTTGTTTTGTGGAGATGCTATAAAAACTTAAAGAGGCCGAATCAAAAGGAGAAATGAAGTTATGCATCGACACACAAAACAACGCAATGCCAATAATTATTCTGAATTGATGATGACAGATTTCCATCATTTTATGAAAATGGAAAAATCATCAACCTATTTAGAAATAGCAACGGAGCTTGGAATTTCCATTCAGGAAGTAAAGCAATTGAAAAAAAGCTTAGGTCGTTCTTGACATTGTGAGCAACTAACCTTATTATTATAATCATTCCACTTCCACAAGTGTTTTCAGCGGGACGAGTAACCTCAGTCCCAGGATGTGGTGTAGCTTCTGCGTTGTCCACAGGGCGTGGGCGGTATTAGTAGAAGTTCCTTAAAATTAAATGATAAAAACCATTGAAGGAAAAAGTAATGTAAGTACAGATAGCAAGAGAGTAGTTGTCAAAGGCTGGAAGCAACTATCTATACGACTTATATGAAAGACATTCTGGAGGAGTTATATCGAAATAGATGAGTAGATATAAACGTGTTGCAGGCGTTAACTGATAAAGGTGGATATCATTCAGATATCAACTAGGGTGGCAACGCGGGTAAAAACCCGTCCCTTATTTTTTATAAGGGACGGGTTTTTTGTATTGTCCAATAAAAATATGGGGCAGCCGTCAAACGTTGCTTGTTATCATTTTCGCTAACCAGAAAATTACTTTCATCCGTGTTCTGTATATTCGCAAAGGAGGAAATAAAATGGCTATGAAGGCTCCAAGAGGAACAGTGGATATTTTGCCGGAAGATACGGCGAAATGGCAGTATGTTGAAAACAAAATTAAAGAAATTTGTGAAGCCTATTACTATCACGAAATACGCACGCCGATTTTCGAGCACACAGAAGTATTTCAGCGTGGGGTGGGAGATTCTACGGATATTGTACAAAAGGAAATGTATACTTTTGAAGATCGCGGAGGAAGAAGTCTGACCCTCCGTCCAGAAGGCACAGCTGCTGTAGCCCGTGCTTTTGTAGAAAATAAGTTATTTGGCAGTCCCAATTTACCGGAGAAGCTTTATTATTTCGGCTCGATGTTCCGTTATGAACGGCCGCAAAAAGGAAGAATGCGTCAACTAAATCAATTTGGCGTCGAAGCAATGGGAAGTGAAGATCCTGCAATTGACGCAGAAGTGATTGACCTGGCAATGCATATTTATCGCAGCTTAGGCTTGAAATCTTTGAAGCTGGTGATTAACTCATTAGGCGATAAAGAAAGTCGTCAAGCTCATCGTGACGCACTGGTGACTCATTTTGATCCATATCGTGAGGAACTTTGCTCCGACTGCCAATCACGATTAGATAACAATCCATTACGTGTATTGGATTGCAAGAAGGATCGTGATCATCCAGCAATGAAAACTGCGCCATCCATCTTGACCTATTTAAATGAAAAATCACAGGCTTATTTTGAGCAAGTGAAAGCTTATTTGGATGCAATGGATATTTCTTATACCGTAGACCCTAATTTGGTTCGCGGTCTAGATTACTATAATCACACTGCATTCGAAATCATGAGTGAAGCAGATGGATTTGGGGCAATCACAACACTGGCCGGCGGCGGCAGATATGATGGATTAATCAATGAATTTGGCGGACCTAACACTCCAGGTATCGGTTTTGGGATGGGATTAGAGCGCTTGTTAATGGCTCTTCAGGTAGAAAATATAGAAATCCCCGTAGATACAAAGTTAGACTGCTTTGTAGCAGGTTTTGGCTCTGAAAAGGTACGTACAGAGGCTGTGAAAGCTGTTCATCAGCTACGTATGGCCGGTATCCAGGCAGACACAGATTACCAGCACCGCAAAATGAAAGGCCAGCTTAAAGCAGCAGACCGGTTAAAAGCTAGATTTGTGATTTTCTTAGGCGATGATGAACTTGAAAAACAAATCGTAACCATTAAAAATATGGAATCCGGGGACCAAAAGGAAGTTCCGATGAAGGATATTGTTAGCGAATTTAAAGTGTTATTGGAGGAGAGCTAAAAAATGACAGAACGTGTTTTATCTGGACACTTAACTGAAAAAGAAATTGAAAAGGAGGTCAGGCTGAAAGGCTGGGTCCAAAAACGCCGTGATCTTGGCGGACTTATATTCATTGATTTACGCGATAAATCCGGAATCATCCAAATCGTTTTTAACCCAGATTATTCCGGGGAAGCATTAGAAATAGCTGAAAGCATCCGCTCGGAATATGTAATCGATGTGGTCGGAAAACTGGTTTTACGTGACGAGGCAACCATAAATCCCGCTATTGCAACTGGTAAATTGGAAGTGCTGGCCAGTTCAATCACCGTATTGAATAAGGCAAAAAATCCGCCGTTTATGATTCAGGATGATGTAAATATTGCAGAAGATATCCGTTTGAAATACCGTTATTTAGATCTGCGCCGTCCAGGCTTGCAAGAAACGTTTAAATTACGGCATCAAACAACGCAAAGCATCCGCAACTATTTAAATAAAAATGAATTCTTAGAAATGGAAACTCCGATTTTAACGAAAAGCACGCCGGAAGGAGCCCGTGATTACTTGGTGCCAAGCCGTGTACATCCTGGTGAATTCTATGCGCTGCCGCAATCTCCACAGTTATTTAAACAATTGATTATGATGAGCGGTTTTGAACGTTATTACCAAATCGCACGCTGCTTCCGGGATGAAGATTTGAGGGCGGACCGTCAGCCGGAATTTACACAGGTTGATATTGAAACTTCCTTTTTAACAAGTGATGAAATTATGACAATGACGGAAGAAATGATGAAAGAGGTTGTTAAAGAAGTAAAGGGCGTCGATATTCAATTACCTTTACAGCGGATGCCTTATGATGAAGCAATGGATCGTTATGGCTCGGATAAGCCGGATACCCGCTTTGGGTTAGAGTTAATCCATGTATCTGATATCGTAGCTGATTCTGGGTTTAAAGTATTTAAACAGGCGGTAGAGAATGGCGGTAAAGTAGCCTTATTAAATGTGGAAGGTGCTGCTGCCGGCTACTCTAGAAAGGATATTGATAAATTAACAGAGTTTGTCAATATTTATGGTGCAAAAGGCTTAGCTTGGCTGAAAGTAGAGGAAGAAGAAGTGAAAGGCCCAATCAGCAAATTCTTGTCAGATGATGAAAAAGCAGCGATTGTGGATAAAGCCAATGCAAGCAGTGGAGATTTGCTGTTATTTGTAGCTGATAAATCAGCTGTTGTCTATGATAGTTTAGGCGCTTTACGCTTAAAGCTTGGAAAAGACTTAGGGTTAATTGATGAAGAAGCGTTTCATTTCTTATGGGTAACAGATTGGCCATTATTTGAATATGATGAGGAACTGGGCCGTTATTTTGCAGCACACCATCCATTTACATCGCCAATTGAAGCGGATAAGGAAAAATTATTGACTGATCCAATCAATGTTCGGGCAAATGCATATGACTTGGTATTAAATGGATATGAGCTTGGCGGCGGGTCCATTCGTATTCACCAAACGGAACTTCAAAACCAGATGTTTAAAGCGCTGGGATTCACAGAAGAAGAAGCAAGAGAACAGTTTGGTTTCTTGCTGGATGCACTGGAATATGGTGCGCCTCCTCATGGAGGAGTTGCGCTTGGTCTGGACCGTATCATTATGCTTCTGGCAGGACGCTCGAATCTGCGTGATACGATTCTATTCCCTAAAACAGCGTCTGCATCTGACTTGATGACAGAAGCTCCGAGTGAAGTGAGCGGAGATCAATTGCAGGAATTGTCAATTGCATTGTCAAATCATGAAATGAAAGAATAGAAATAGTAGAATATGCACGGTATTTAAAATATCGTGCATATCATTTCAGGAATATTTGCTGAAAAATGTGAATTAAAAGCAACAAATCCTCAAGAATCTTGTGTTTATTTGGTTTTTCATATAAAATATAAAAACCTTCTAGTTGAGGAATCGGTTGAAATAAATAAAGGAGATGAATGATAGAAGCCATGGAAAATAAATTACAATATCAAAACAGAACAGCAAAAGAGTACGTGCAGGGAGTCTATGAGGAACTAAAGAATAGAAACAGCCACGAGACAGAATTTTTGCAAGCAGTAGAAGAAATTGTCGAATCTTTAGAAGGCGTTTTTGAGAAGCATCCTAAATATATGGAATTAGGCATTTTAGAGAGAATTGTAGAACCAGAGCGCTTGATTGCCTTCCGTGTACCCTGGGTGGATGATGAAGGCCGGGTTCAGGTAAACCGCGGATATCGTGTTCAATTCAGCAGTGCAATCGGACCTTATAAAGGCGGGCTTCGTTTTCATCCAACAGTAAACACAAGTATTATTAAATTTTTAGGCTTTGAACAAATCTTTAAAAATTCTTTGACCGGGCAGCCTATAGGCGGAGGAAAAGGTGGATCAGATTTTGATCCAAAAGGAAAATCAGACTTAGAAATTATGCGATTTTGTCAGAGTTTTATGTCAGAATTAGCTAGACATATCGGACAGGATACAGACGTGCCTGCAGGAGATATTGGTGTGGGCGCCAGAGAGATTGGCTACCTTTACGGGCAATATAAGAAAATCAAAGGCGCTGTAGAACCAGGCGTTCTAACAGGAAAAAGCTTAGGTTTTGGAGGCAGCTTGGCACGTAAGGAAGCAACTGGTTACGGTACAGTTTACTTTGTACAGGAAATGCTTAAAGATAATGGGCAGGACTTTTCTGGCAAAACAGTTATTGTATCCGGGTCAGGAAATGTATCGATTTATGCCATGGAGAAGGCAGCTGAATTTGGGGCAAAAGTTGTTGCCTGCAGTGACTCTAATGGATATGTCTATGATAAGAACGGCATCGATGTGGAACTTGTAAAGAAAATCAAAGAGGTAGACAGAGAGCGTATTAATGTATACTTAGAAACTTATCCAAATGCAGAATACGTTGCCGGCGGATCCGTTTGGGAGATTCCATGTGAGATTGCTTTACCTTGTGCGACACAAAATGAAATCGACGAAACTGCAGCAAAAACATTAATCAAAAATGGTGTTATTGCAGTAGGTGAAGGTGCTAACATGCCATCATCCTTAGATGCAATTAACCAATTCCAGGGAAATAATGTTTTATTCGCCCCAGCGAAAGCTGCAAACGCAGGCGGTGTAGCAGTATCAGCTCTGGAAATGGCGCAAAATAGCAGCCGCGTTTCCTGGAGCTTTGAAAAAGTCGATGAAAAGCTGCAAGGCATTATGCATGATATTTATCATAATAGCATCCAAGCCGCAAATGAATATGGTAAATCAGGAAATCTTGTTGCAGGGGCTAATATTGCAGGCTTCTTGAAAGTAGCAGATGCTATGGCAGAACAAGGAATTATTTAAATAAAAAATAGGCTTTCATATATTTGAACTTTGAATCAATGTATGCTAAGATTAATTCAAATAAAACGTTAATCATCCTGATGTGTACGTTAACAATTGGTATTTTGACCGAACACCTATAAGTTAGGGAGTCCGATTGGTCTTTAAAGTGCATGCATGCCTCAAGCAGGAAGCATAAAACCTTTAAAGCAGGACACCCACCTGCCAAAAGCGGGATCAAAACTTTATTGTTTGACGGCACTATCGGGATTACGCAAAAATACTGCACATTTTTTGTGCAGTATTTTTGTATATTGAAAAAAGGAATTCCGACTCCCTCCATCATTCCAATATATATGTCTGATTCAAACTAGTTAGAGCCTTGTGCAATCTGTTCAAGATTTCCGTTTTTATCCATACGGAAGGAAGGAGAATTCACAAGATTGGTATCCTCAAAAACTGTCATCTTGCGGGCACGATCCATAATCTGGATAAATGTCTGATAATCTTCTTTCATCGCTTGCAGCTGTTGTTCCGTATCTGCTAATTTCTTTTTTAATTCTTCGACTTTTGTCTGCAAGGATTGATTCTCACTCTCTAACGATTGCATCGACGATCTCGATTGATTGGAAGTATATAATTCTTTTTTTAGTGATTTTAAATACTTAATAACAGTATCTAAATTAAATGCTGCAACCGGTTCAGCACTTGTTTGTACGGCCGGCACCTCCACGGAAGTCTCCAGTGGCGGGATATTTTCTGTGCTTTCAACAGGCTCTGCTTTGGGAACAGCCTGAATGGTTTTGTTTAAAGCTCTTTTTCTTTCTTTTCTTTGTCTTTTTGCTAAATCAATTGCATTTTCGTATTTATTACGCACTTCTGCATTCCATCTGAATCCACAAGCTGCTGAAGTACGGTTTAAATGATCTCCCACTTCTTCAAAAGCGTTCAATTGGGTGCTGCCCTCACGAATATGCCGCAAGACAGTTTCTGCCAACAGCAAATCATCTTCATGAGACCAAGCGTCTTGTCTTACTTTTACCATGTTATTCACTCCTCATAATTATAAAAATACGTAGAAAATCTGTCATCCTTTATCGTTTAATGAATATACAGTTTTTCTTACACCTGCACGTTAAAAAGTGAGATTTCCTAACGTACTAGAAAGATTATAGTAATCTCTATTCTTTCCAGAGGAGTTTAAAATTATACATTGCTTTAAAATTATAGTGTGAGTTCAAAAGTTTGATAAAATGAAGCCTCCTGTTCTTTAAAGAGAGTGAAGAGTGCAAAAAAGCCCATACACATCAGGTCTAGAATGGATGTGTATGGGCGGAAAAAGGTCACTTTATCTAATTTTTGTTAATTCGTTCATATACTTGTTTTAATGCAGTCTCAAATTTTCCTGTGTCTTTGGGTGTATAGTAGTTTCGATTTTTAATGGTGTCAGGTAAATATTGCTGTTTGATCCATGCCCCTGGGTAATTATGCGGGTATTTATAATCTGCTCCTCTGCCAAGCTTAGTTGCCCCTGAATAATGTGCATCCTTTAAATGTGCTGGAATATCACCGCTGTTGCCTTTGCGAATATCCTCCAAGGCTGCGTCCAAAGCTTTATAGGCTGTATTTGATTTGGGAGAAAGGGCTAATTCCACAATAATATTAGCTAAAGGAATCCGCGCTTCCGGAAAGCCGATCCGTTCAGCTGCTTGAACAGCAGCAATGGCGCGCGGGCCAGCCTGCGGACTTGCCAGACCTACGTCTTCATATGCAATGACAATCAGCCTTCTGGCAATACTGTCTAAGTCGCCGGCTTCAATCAGACGTCCTAAATAATGAAGCGCTGCATCCACGTCGCTTCCGCGGATTGATTTTTGAAAAGCACTTAAAACATCGTAATGAGCATCTCCGTCTTTATCGTGAGAAAAGCTTTTTTTCTGCATACATTCTTCCGCAATTTCCAGTGTTATCTCGATTTGCCCCTCTGCGTCCGGCGGGGTAGAGCTGACCGCCAGTTCCAGGCCATTTAAAGCTGATCTCAAGTCCCCATTTGCTGAGATGGCAAAATGTTCTATAGCATCTTCATGGATATGAATCGCTTTATCTCCGTATCCGTTCGATGTATCCCGGACAGCGCGCTGCAGTGCCGTTTTAACATTGTCCAGCGTTAACCCGCGTAATTCAAATAAATGACAGCGGCTCCGGATTGCCGGGTTGATGGAATGGTACGGATTGCTGGTTGTACAGCCTATCAAGGTCAGTAAATTATTCTCTAAATGCGGCAGTAAAAAATCCTGTTTTGCTTTATCCAGACGATGTACTTCATCTAAGATAAGAACTGTTTGACCTTGCATTTTAGCCTGCTCGACAACAATTTCCATATCCTTCTTTTTATCTGTAACGGCATTTAAGGTTTTGGAGGGAAGTCCGATTGTTTCTGCAAGGGCAAATGCCATGGATGTTTTTCCTGTTCCGGGAGGGCCGAATAAAATCATGGAAGAAAGCTGGTTAGCTTTTATCATCCGATCAATTATTTTCGCTTGACCTACCAGGTGTTCTTGTCCTATAATATCATCTATGTTTTTTGGTCGCATTCGAAATGCGAGTGGCTGTTTATACATGACATAACTTCCTTCATCTGTTTAGGTATCGTATTCTATTAGCTTAAAGCGAATATAGAAGAAATGCAAGAGGTTAGCAGTCATGCTATAATAGGTATTGATAATATAAATAATCAAATTTGTATAGGTGGAATTAAAAGTTGGTATAATGAAAGAATAGGTTTGAATAGAATCTTTCAGCTATTATTCGTCCGCTTGAAGACCTTTATACTTCAGGGATTAAAAAGGAAGTTTGAGTACGTTTCATAACTTGATGGAACTTTACTTGCTAAAGTTTTTCAGCGGGGCGGGCAGCTGCAGTCCCGTTTATTAGAAAAGGTAAAGTGAAGCCGGACTGTATGAGGTTTCCCTTTGTAACAACTTATTATAGTACATTATATAAATGACAGAAGATAGTTAAAAAAATTGAGGTGTAAATGATGAAAATTTCAACTAAAGGAAGATACGGACTGACAATAATGATAGATTTGGCAAAAAACGAAGGGAACGGGCCGATTTCCCTAAAGGTTATTGCAAAGGATAATGATCTGTCAGAACATTATTTAGAGCAGCTAGCTTCTCCATTAAGAAATGCTGGATTAATTAAAAGTATACGCGGTGCATATGGAGGATACCAGCTTGCTAAAAAACCGGAGGAAATTAAAGCCGGTGATGTGATTCGGGTGTTGGAAGGTCCGTTAACCATTGTGGAAGGCATGGAAAATGAGAAGCCGGCACAGGCATCCTTATGGCTGCAAATCAGAGATGCGGTAAAAGATGTATTAGAAAAAACGACTCTGGAAGATTTGGCAAATTATGATGAAAGTGATGAAGGACCTGCAGAGGCATATATGTTTTATATTTAAGGGCTGGAAAGGATTTTGACTCATGGAAGCAATATATTTAGACCATGCCGCTACTTCTCCTATGGCAAGAGGAGTTGCGGAGGCAATGATTCCTGTATATGAAGAAATCATTGGCAATGCATCAAGCGTTCATTCTTTTGGACGGAAGGCAAGGCAGCAGCTGGATGCTTCAAGGCAGGCTCTGGCAGCATCTATTGGTGCAAATGAAAAGGAACTTATATTTACAAGCGGCGGAACAGAGGCGGATAATATGGCGCTCACAGGCGTTGCAGAAGCAAACCGGAATAAAGGGAACCATATTATCACTTCCATTCAGGAACATCATGCTGCTTTGCATACAGCTGAAAAGTTAGAAAAACAAGGCTTCCGTGTAACCTATTTACCTGTTGATGAAAAAGGGCTGGTCTCGACGCAAGATGTTGAAGCAGCTTTAACGGATGATACGATTTTAGTTTCTATTATGTATGTAAACAATGAGACAGGTGTTATTCAGCCTATCAGTGAGATTGGAGAATTGCTAAAGGAGCATCAGGCTTATTTTCATACGGATGCTGTGCAGGCTTACGGTTTGCTGGATATTGATGTGCATGCACAAAACATTGATTTACTGACAGCAACTGCACATAAAATCGGCGGTCCTAAAGGGATTGGCTTTTTATATGCAAATGAAAAAGTAGCTATGAGTCCGATTCAATTTGGCGGGGAACAGGAGCGGAAACGCCGCCCCGGTACAGAAAACATTCCGGCGGCAGTCGGTTTTGAACTGGCATCGAATATTGTAATGGAAACGAAAGCTGCAAGAAATCAACAATATGAGAAATATAAACAAATTTTAATAGATACCTTTACAGAAGCCGGCATTGATTTTGGTATCAATGGAGATCCGGAGAAGACTGTCTCCACGATAATCAATGTCCGTTTTCCAGGGGCGAATGTAGAAGCACTGCTTGCCAATTTTGATTTGAGCGGTGTTGCGGCTTCAAGTGGAAGCGCGTGTACAGCAGGAAGTGTTGAGCCTTCTCATGTATTGTCAGCCATGTTTGGTTCAGAAAGTCCGGTTACGACAAATTCAATTCGATTCAGTTTTGGACTGGCAAATACAGAAGAGAATGTAAAGGAAGCGGCAGAAAGAATTGCCGGAATCGTAAAACGATTAACAAGCTAAAGGAGGGGCGGAAATGAAAGAGAATAAAAATACACGTGTTGTTGTTGGTATGAGCGGCGGTGTCGACTCTTCCGTTGCAGCACTACTATTAAAAGAACAAGGATATGATGTTGTAGGGATCTTTATGAAAAACTGGGATGATACAGATGAATTTGGAGTCTGTACCGCGACAGAAGACTTTGATGATGTTGTCCGGGTCTGTAATCAATTAGATATACCCTATTACTCAGTCAATTTTGAAAAACAATACTGGGACAAGGTATTCACCTATTTTCTGGATGAATATAAAGCGGGAAGAACGCCAAATCCGGATGTGATGTGTAATAAAGAAATCAAGTTCAAAGCATTTCTTGACCATGCGCTTTCTTTAGGGGCAGATTATCTAGCTACCGGACATTATGCGCAGGTGGCAAGAGATGAAAATGGCAGTATTCAAATGCTGCGCGGGGCGGATGACAATAAGGATCAAACTTATTTCTTAAATCAACTCAGCTCAGATGTATTAGAAAAAGTCATGTTTCCGTTAGGGCATCTGCCAAAGCCGGAGGTCCGCAAAATTGCAGCTGATTATGGTTTGGTAACGGCAGCGAAGAAAGACTCTACCGGCATCTGCTTTATTGGAGAACGAAATTTTAAAACCTTTTTAAGTGAATATTTGCCGGCACAGCCAGGAAAAATGATGACGTTGGATGGGATTGAAAAAGGAAATCATGATGGGTTAATGTACTATACAATCGGTCAGCGTCAAGGGCTTGGCATCGGCGGTTCTGGTGACCCTTGGTTTGTTGTGGGCAAAAATTTAGAAGATAATTATTTATATGTTGCACAGGGCTATCATAATGATTATCTATATTCGGACTCGCTCGTAGCAACGGATATTAATTGGGTACAGCCGGATCAAATTGAAGAAACATTTACTTGCACAGCGAAATTCCGCTATCGTCAGAAAGATTCAGAAGTAACGGTGACAGTGAAAGACGATAAAGCCTATGTCGCATTTAAAGAAAGCCAGCGGGCAATTACGCCTGGCCAAGCCGTGGTATTTTATCAAGGCGATATTTGTCTCGGCGGCGGAACGATTGACGAAATTATTAAAGATAATAAAGCATTACAATATGTTGGTTAGTAGGATGGTTTGATAAATGGATAAAAATCAGCAGGCAATTGCATTATTAAATGAAAAAAAGTATGAAGAAGCAGCACAGCTGTTTAACGACGTTATTGAAGAGTCACCCAACGATCCGCTCGGTTATATTAATTTCGGCAACCTTTTAGTGCAGCTGAATGAGACAGAAAGGGCAGAGCGCTTTTTTGAGCGTGCTGTTGAACTGGATGAAAAAGCAGCAACAGCTTATTATGGTTTAGGTAATTTATATTTTGAGAAGGAAGATTACCAGAAAGCTTCGCAAAAATTTCTAAAGGCAATTGAGCAGGGGCTGGAGGAAGCGGATGCTTACTTTATGCTCGGGATGTGCTTCCGGAATCAAGAACAGTGGAAGCTGTCTTTACCTTATTTACTGCGGGCAACCGAACTAGATTCTCAGGATGAGAGCTTTCTGTTTCAATATGGTTTGTCCTTGGCTCAGGTTGAATTGTTAGATGAAGCGCAAAAAACATTTGAAAAAGTGCTTGAATTGGATGAAGCGCATAGCGATGCTTATTATAATCTGGGTGTGATTTCTTTATTCCATGAGAAAATAGAGGAAGCTTTGCGTTATTTTGAAAAAGCACTGGAATTGCAGTCAGATCATGTCTTAGCTGCAAACGGAAAGAAAATTGCATTACAGTATATGGAGCAATTTGAGGATAAATAAGGGGTAATCATCATGGGAAACCAGATAGAAACAAAGGAAGCACTGCCTTTTGTAACAGGGAGCGTCATCAATACAATTTTTCGCAATGAGGCAGAACATTTCTCTATCGTCCGAATTAAAATAACAAAAACAAACCTTGATTATCAAGATAAAGAAATCATTGTAAAGGGGTATTTTGATCAGCTTCAGGATCAGACTGCCTATTGTTTTTATGGAGTGATGGAGAAGCATCCCCGCTATGGTTCACAATTAAAAGTACAATCCTATGAGACCATTCTGCCGACCACAAAGGATGGGCTTGTCCAATATTTATCCAGTGATTTATTTTACGGTGTCGGAAAAAAGAGTGCCTTAAAAATTGTAGAGAAGCTTGGAGAGAATGCTGTGTCTAAAATTATGGATGATCCCTCTGTTTTAGACGGCGTTTCCGGCGTATCCAAGGAAACAGGAAAAAAGCTGGCTGAGCGTCTCCGGGAAAATCAAGGATTTGAACGGGTTGCTGTTAAATTATCAGAGTACGGAATTGGTCTGAAAATGGCTCAGGTCATTTATCAGACTTATCGAGATGAAGCATTAGAGGTTCTGAAAAAAGATCCGTATCAATATGTTTTTGATATTGAAGGCTTCGGGTTCAAAATGGCAGATCAAATAGCTTCCGGACAAGGGATTTCACATACACATGAAAGCCGTATTGGTGCAGGTGTCATTTATATTCTACAGCAAAGCATTCAGGCAGGTCATGTGTATCTTCCGTTTGAAAAATGTATGCAGGAGGTTATTTATTTACTTCATCTGCCTAATCCAGACCAAGGCTCTGTTTCTGATGTAATTATGCAGTTAAATACAGAGAAAAAAGTTATTGTCATTGATGAACGTGTTTACCTGCCCTCGTTATATTATGCAGAGGATAACTTTACTGCCAGCTTGAAAAAAATTCTTACCAAACCGATAGAGGATGAAGTGCCTTTGGCGGAGCTTTTGAAGATAACGGGTGAGATTGAGGAAGAAGAGTCATTGAGCTATGGAAAAGAACAATTTGATGCCATTGTTCAGGCAATCCACTCAAAAATTATGATTTTAACAGGCGGACCGGGAACGGGGAAAACAACGGTAATCACCGGAATTATTCAAGCATTTGCCCAAATCCACGAGCTTTCTTTAAATCTATCGGATTATCAAAAGAAAGATAATTTTCCGTTTATATTAACAGCTCCTACCGGGCGGGCAGCAAAACGGATGTCTGAGTCAACTGGCTTGCCGGCTGTGACCATCCATCGATTACTTGGCTGGAACGGTATGGGCAGCTTTGAAAAAGATGAGCATGAACCATTATCCGGAAAGCTGCTGATTGTTGATGAATTTTCCATGGTTGATACCTGGTTAGCCAATCACTTATTTAAAGCTATTCCCGATACAATGCAGATTATTCTGGTTGGTGATGAAGACCAGCTTCCATCGGTGGGGCCGGGTCAGGTTTTAACTGATTTGATGAAAAGTGAGGTATTGCCGGTTATTTCATTAACGGATGTATATCGTCAAAAAGAGGGCTCTAAAATTATTCAGCTTGCCCACCAAATTAAAAACACCGATTGTGATAAAAATTCGTTGGAGAATGCGCGTGATTTCAGTTTTATTTCCTGTCATGATTATCAGATGACAGATGTGTTGACATCTATTATTGATAAAGCGCAAAAAAAAGGAATTGATTCTTCTTCTATTCAGGTGCTGTCTCCCATGTATCGTTCGCAAGCTGGCATTCATGCAATCAATGAAGCATTGCAGCAATTGATTAATCCTCCCGGCGAGAAAAAACGGGAGATTGCATTTCAGGATGTGGTTTATCGTGTCGGCGATCGTGTAATACAGTTAATCAATCAGCCTGAGGATGGCATATACAATGGGGACATTGGAGAGATTGTCGCCATGTTTAAACCGGAAGAAAATGCAGAGAATGAAGAACAGATTGTAATTGCATTTGAAGATAAAGAAGTTGTTTTCATTCGAAAAGATTATAATAACTTTACTCATGCGTTTTGTATTTCCATTCATAAATCACAGGGAAGTGAATTTCCAATTGTGATTCTTCCGGTGGTTTATTCACACCACCGCATGTTGCGAAAAAATCTTTTGTATACAGCAATTACAAGAGGAAAAGAGTCATTGATTATTTGCGGTGAAAAAGAGGCCTTTATTAAAGGTGTGCAAACGGAAGATACGAATCGCAGATATACTTCATTACAGGAAATGCTGCACATTCAATTAGCGAATCAAAAAGCGGAGAAGAAGGAATATGAAACGGTAGAGGACATCCCGGAGGAAGAACTGTCTCCCTACGATTTTATGGATTAAATGTATAAATATTTTTATTTGGGGCAATACTTGGACTGATAGAAGCAGAAAAAGGATGAAGATGTATGCTAGTATGTCCAAATTGCCGGGAAAAACAAATAGGAAAATTAAGCCCCACAAGTTATTATTGCTGGGTGTGTTCGATTGAATTAACAGTGTCTGGAAAGGAAGTACACATCCACCAGGTAGAAGCGGACGGGACACTCAGTTCATTAGACGATCTATTTTCAAAAGAAGAAAGAAGATTATTATAATATGGGTTTCTAAATCGGGCAATGGTTTTCGGCGGGGCGAGTAACCGCAGTCCTAGCCCCATCGGAAAAACCACGTCAGCTAAAAAGAAAAAGTTCGCCGATTATCATTTAGTAACTTTTTGAACATCCTATTATAAACTCCCAGTCTGTTGGTTACACTACCATGGACTGGGAGTGATTATTATGTGGAAAAAAATAAAGGCAAAGCAAGTCATCTATTTCCTTGTGATTGCTATCCTTTCTTTTATTCTTTTATATTTTTTAGCTATCACCAAACCATATTATGCGGCATTTTTTTCCTTTGTCTTTAAGCTGGTGCTTCCATTTTTGATTGCCGGAATTTTGGCTTTCTTGCTGCACCCATTGATTGAGTGGCTGCATCGATACCGGATTCATCGCGGGATCGCAATATTAGTGATATATCTGCTTTTTTTTGGAGGTGCCGGCTACGCAATATATCGCGCGTATCCATTAATTGTTGAACAGGTGAAGGAAATGAGCCGTAACTTTCCAGAATTTATCGCGCTGTACCAAGACGGGTTAAATAAGGTATATACCTCTACTGCTTTTTTACCGGAGACCGTACATGACAGGATGGATATGTTTATTCAATCCCTAGAGAATGCGATGAACAACTTTTCAGGGAAAATCATCGGCGGTTTTAATGGAATGATGGATGCGGTTATTCTCTTAACGATTATCCCGGTCCTTGTCTTTTATTTCTTAAAGGATTATCCATTTATCAAATCCTTTCTGTTTCGACTTATCCCGTATAAATATCGAAGCGACACAGGAAATGTATGCAAAGAAATAGGGAAAGGACTCGGCGGTTATATTCGTGGACAGTTTATTATCAGCGCAGCAGTCGGCGTTATTTCCACCTTGAGCTGGATGTGGTTAGATTTACCTTATGCTTTATTGCTGGGAATCATTTTGGCAATCGTCAACATCATTCCTTATTTTGGTCCGATCCTTGGTGCTATCCCGGTAGTAACCGTTGCTTATATGGTTGAACCGGAAAAAGCATTATTCGTTATCGTGATCATCTTTGTCATTCAATTGATTGAGAGTAATCTGTTATCGCCATATATAATGGGAAAAACAGTAAAGATTCATCCGATCGGCATTATTTTCGCCTTGTTATTAGGCGGACAACTGGCCGGCGTCATTGGTATGGTTATTTCAGTCCCTGTTTTTACCATGTTGAAAGTATTGATTCAGCAGTATCAGGTTTCAAAAGCCGGCTAAATTAGAAATAAGTATTTCATTATGTATTTTCTAAAGGCGAAAAATTGACATACAGCGGAAAAATCACTATAATAACGCTATAATCATACAAACAACAGGAAATGATAAAAAACTGTCATTTTTAATCATGTAGAACACGTTGAAGGTATTAAGTACATGACATGATATTTCAAGAGAGGGACTCCCCCGGCTGAAAGGAATCCTAATTATACTGTTATGGAAAGCTACACTGGAGTACGGCTAATCCCCGTCGGTATCATACCGTTATAATGATGAAAGTGATGAACATGGATTGTTCATAATAAGGGTGGTACCGCGAAATCTCGTCCCTGCAATGATGCAGAGAGGAGATTTTTTGTTTGATAAAAAAAGGAGGGAAAATGATAATGAAATTTTTAAGTTCCGCAGAAATTCGGCAAATGTTTATTGATTTTTTTAAAGAGAAAGGGCATCAGGTTGAACCAAGTGCTTCTTTAGTACCGCATGAAGACCCTACGCTTCTTTGGATTAATAGCGGGGTGGCAACATTAAAAAAATATTTTGACGGCCGGATTATCCCGGATAATCCTAGGATTGTGAATGCACAAAAAGCAATACGTACAAATGATATTGAAAACGTCGGTTTTACAGCGCGTCACCATACGTTTTTTGAGATGCTAGGAAACTTCTCCATTGGTGATTATTTTAAAGAAGAAGCGATTGAATGGGCATGGGAGTTTTTGACAGATGAGAAATGGATAGGTTTTGATCCGGAAAAATTATCTGTCACGGTTCACCCGGAAGATGATGAAGCGTATGATCTTTGGCTGCAAAAAATTGGTCTGCCAAAAGAGCGGATCATCCGATTGGAAGAAAACTTCTGGGATATTGGAGAAGGCCCAAGCGGACCGAATACCGAGATTTTTTATGATAGAGGCGAAAGCTATGGAAATGACCCGGCTGATCCAGAACTTTATCCGGGGGGAGAAAACAGCAGGTATTTAGAGGTTTGGAATCTCGTGTTTTCGCAATTTAACCATAATCCAGACGATACGTATACACCGCTGCCAAAGAAAAACATTGATACAGGAATGGGATTAGAACGGTTAACCTCCATTATTCAAGAGGTACCTACAAACTATGAAACAGATTTATTTATGCCGATTATCCAGGCAACGGAAATGATTGCAAACAGCAAATATGGGGAGGATGATGCAGCGGATACGGCATTTAAAGTAATTGCTGATCATATTCGAACAGTCAGCTTTGCCATTGGTGATGGGGCCATGCCGTCGAATGAAGGCAGAGGTTATGTCCTGCGCCGGCTGCTTCGCCGTGCTATCCGTTTTGCGAAGGACCTTAATATCCATGAAGCCTTTATGTACCGTCTTGTTCCGGTAGTAGCTGAAATTATGAAAGATTTCTATCCGGAGGTTGTAAAGGAAACAGACTACATTCAAAAAATAATTAAAGTGGAGGAGGATCGCTTCCATGAAACGTTAAATGATGGATTAGAAATCTTAACCAAACTTATGGAAGCAGAAAAAGAAAAAGGAAGCACGATATTTCCTGGGGAAGAAGTATTCCGCTTATATGATACGTACGGTTTTCCAAAGGAATTAACAGAAGAATATGTAGAAAAACTTGGTTTTACTGTGAATCAAGAAGGCTTTGAAAATGAAATGAAGCTGCAGCGTGAAAGAGCAAGAAATGCACGGCAAAAAGTGGATTCCATGCAGGTTCAAGACACTGTTTTTTCAACGATAGATGTAGAAAGTGAATTTGTAGGATATTCTTTATTAGAAAAAGAAACGGTCATTCAAGCAATCATTCAGGGCAAAGAAACAACAGAATCTGCAGAAGCAGGACAAGAAGCATATATTCTGCTGAAGGAAACGCCATTTTATGCGGAAAGCGGTGGGCAGGTTGCTGATATTGGTTTCATTCAAACAGATCATGCCTATGCGGTCGTTACGGATGTGCAAAAGTCTCCAAATGGCCAGCATATACACCGTGTAGAAGTAAAAGAGGGCGTATTACAGGTTGGGGAGCAAGCAGAAGCGGTTGTTGACCGTGCATTTCGGAATGATGTCATTAAAAACCATACGGCGACGCATTTACTTCATCAGGCATTAAAAGATGTACTGGGTTCTCATGTTAATCAGGCAGGTTCATTGAACGGGACCAATCGTCTCCGCTTTGATTTTTCTCATTTCAGCAGTGTAACGGATGAAGAACTGGATGAAATCGAAAAAATAGTAAATCAAAAAATATGGGAATCGATTCCGGTTGTGATTGAAACAAAAGGAATTGAAGAAGCAAAAGCGATGGGGGCAATGGCCTTATTCGGTGAAAAATATGGCGATGTTGTCCGGGTTGTTCAAATCAATGATTACAGTATTGAGCTGTGCGGCGGATGCCATGTGAGCAATACAGCTGAAATAGGCTTGTTTAAAATCGTATCAGAAAGCGGCATAGGTGCAGGTACAAGAAGGATTGAAGCTGTTACAAGCAAAGAAGCTTACAGCTATTTAAATAATAAAATCGAATTGTTGAAGCAGTCAGGTACATTATTAAAAGCTAAAGACGAGCAGATTCCGCAAAAAGTGACTGCTTTACAATCGGAATTAAAAGAAACACAAAAACAGGTAGATTCACTGCAGGCTAAACTATCTAATCTCGAAGCATCTTCTATTTTAGATGAAATAAAAGAGGTAAATAATGTAAAAGTTCTGGCTAAACAAGTCGATGTAAAAGATATGAATCAGTTACGTTCGATGGTAGATGAATTAAAACAAAAAATAGAATCAGGTGTAATTCTTCTCGCAGCTGTCAATAATAATAAAGTACAGCTTATTGCAGGAGTGACAAAAGACCTGATGAAACAAAATCTCCATGCCGGAAACTTGGTGAAGCAGGCAGCTGCAATTTGCGGCGGCGGTGGTGGTGGCCGTCCGGATATGGCACAGGCTGGGGGAAAAGACCCATCTAAAGTTACAGAAGCATTACAAAGTGCTTTAACTTATGTAACAGACGTGACAAATGCTTAATCCTTGGTTGTATGTTTTCTCGTTAATAAGTATAATGATAGAGATAAACATGTTAAAATAGAAGTAGAAGGTTAATGAAGGACGAGGTGTCATTATGAGTTCAATTGATAAAACAATGAAATTCAACTTTTCCGAAGAACCATTTGACCAGGATATTAAAAAGATTTTAATGACTGTTCATGAATCATTACAGGAAAAAGGATATAATCCGATCAATCAGATTGTCGGATACCTATTGTCAGGTGATCCTGCATACATTCCTAGATATAATGATGCGCGTAATTTGATACGTAAAGTTGAACGGGATGAAGTTATTGAAGAACTTGTAAAGTTTTATCTAGAACAGAATAAGGAGAATTCATGAAAGCGATAGGTTTAGACGTGGGTTCAAAAACAATAGGTGTTGCCGTAAGTGATGCCCTTGGCTGGACAGCGCAAGGGTTAACCACTATTTATTGGGATGAGAATGAATTTGAATCTGCAGATGAAGAACTAAAGGGTCTGATTGAGGAAAATGAAGCATCTCTGATTGTAATCGGACTCCCTAAAAATATGAACGGCACGATTGGTGAAAGAGGCGAGGCGTCCGAGCGCTATGCTGCGTATGTAAAGGAAAAGTATGAATTGCCTGTGGTATTATGGGACGAGCGTTTAACCACGATGGCAGCGGAACGTGTACTGCTGGAAGCGGACATGAGCCGTAAGAAAAGGAAAAAAGTAATTGATAAGATGGCAGCTACAATGATTTTGCAGGGTTATCTAGATTCAAAAGGAGGCATTATGTAATGACATTAGAAGAAAAAGAACGCATTATTATCCCCGACGAAAATGGGGACGAGCATTTGTTTGAAGTGCTATTCACCTTTGATGTGGATGAAACAGAACAATCTTATATTGCTGTCGTGCCTGCTGAACAAGCAGAGGATGAAGAGGTAGAGGTATACGCATTCCGTTACGAAGAACAGGAGAATGAAGATTTTACCCTGTACCCGATTGATTCCGATGAAGAGTGGAGCATGGTAGAGGAAATGTTAAACACATTAGCTGAAGAAGAAGAGTAAAGAGATAAAAGAAAGCTGACATTCACATTTTGTGACATCAGCTTTCTTTTCCCGTGTAATTGCTGCTTTCTATCCCTTTTCATACCTGCTGAAATATATATTTTTTTCAAAATTCCTGTTGAAAATGAATCTTTTTGTTTAAGATGTAGAAGGATGAAATAAAATAACAGGAATATTGGATAATTTTATATGAATTTAGTATAATGAAGCGGATGAAAGGGGGACACAGAGTGTCAAAAGATGACAAGCATAACGGATTCCAAAAGAATCTTATACAAAGAGCAAAAGATGCTTCTAAAGTAAGAAAGATTGTCGCAATTATTATTGTTTGTTTTACGCTCATCTTAATAATCGGCGGAATTTCAGGTTATTTATATATTCATTCTGCACTACAGCCTATTGATGAAGAAAATTCAACTCCTGTAGAAGTGGAAATCCCGATTGGGTCTTCCAGCTCAACGATAGCCGGGATACTTGAAGAAAACGGAATTATCAAGGATGCCCGTGTATTTCGTTTTTATACAAAATTTAATAATGTGAACGAATTTCAAGCTGGAAATTATACATTCAATACAGCCATGAGCATGGATGAAATTATTGAATCGCTGCAGCATGGAAGAATTATTGTCGATGCGGTCCATACTATTACAATCCCTGAAGGATTGACTGTAGACCAAATTGCTGAAATATATAGTGAGCAGCTTTCTTTTTCGGAGGAAGATTTCCTGGAGGTTGCCAATGATCCAGATTTTATTGAGGAATTAATGGAGGAATATCCTTCCTTACTGACGGAGGATATTCTGGATGAAGATATTCGTACCCCTTTAGAAGGTTATATGTTTGCTTCCACTTATGAGTTTTATGAAGAAGAACCATCCATTGAATCGATAATAGATCGTATGGTAGAACAAACAAATTCTATCTTCCAGCAATATGAAGGAGAGATTGCAGATCGAGGTTTTACTCCACACGAAGCGATAACCTTTGCATCCGTAGTGGAAAAAGAAACTGCTCATGAAGAGGAGCGCGCACAAATTGCCGGCGTATTCCAGAATCGTTTGGATGAGGATATCCAGCTGCAGACAGATCCAACGGTATTGTATGCAAAAGGAGAACATCAAGCAGTGGTCACCTTTGATGATTTAGAAACCGAGTCACCTTACAATACCTATTTGGTGGATGGACTGCCGGTAGGCCCGATATCGAATTTTGCGGAAAACTCCTTGAAAGCAGTAATCTCACCGGAAGATTCCGATTATCTGTATTTCTTACATGATGAAGATGGTAATATTCATTTTGCTGAAACATTTGATGAACATGTAGAAAACCGGGAAAAATATATCAATTAAAGTGTGTTCCAAAAGTGCTCACTCTTAAACGGACTAATGGAGAGCTTCTCCATTTTCCGTTTTCTTTTTTAGCCGTCAGGAAAGGGTCGTGTTTTTCTAAGAATTGGTTGCGATTGCTCAACCCGTCATGCCCTCACAGCGGTTGTTAATATTAAAAATAAAGCTGCATTGTCACCCATCGATTTTGGTGAAGAACCAATTATAATGGTTGAATGTAAAAGGAAATGATGAAATGGAAAAAGATATCGAGAGCTACTTGGAAAATCTGCTTCCTGCTTCTTCAGGAGCTGCAGACGTTCTTGAAAAATATGCCGAAATCAATCATGTGCCGATTATCAACCGGAGCAGCATGCATATGATTAATCTTATTTTAAAGATGAAGCAGCCGGAAAAGATTTTAGAAGTAGGCACAGCGATTGGTTATTCCGCATTGCGTATGCTGGAAGGAGCGTCAAAAGCAAATATCGTTACCATTGAAAAAGATGCCAATCGTTATCAGGAAGCAATCACAAATATCAAGGAACAGAAACGTGATAATCAAATCGAAGTTATTTTTGGAGACGCCGCAGAAGTCATGCAGGAATTAGCTGAAAAAAAATTACAGTATGATGTTATTTTTATTGATGCAGCAAAAGGGCAATATCAAGTTTATTTTGATTTAGCAGATAAAATGCTGATGCCCGGAGGTGTATTGATTACCGATAATGTATTATTTCGGGGCATGGTCTTCTCGAATGAAGAGGTGCCTAAAAAATATAAAACACTGGTACGGAAATTAAGATCGTACAATGAGATGCTAGTGAATCATCCGGATTATCATACATCGATTATACCGATGGATGATGGTGTCTCCATTAGCTATAAAAAGTAAGGTGTGTAAGGAGTTAGCAGCATGGAAAAAAATAAACCCGTTGTAATCGGTGTTGCCGGGGGAAGCGGCAGTGGAAAAACCTCCGTTACAAGAGCTATCTATGAGCGTTTTAAGGAAACGTCCATCCTGGTAATTGAGCAGGATGCATATTATAAGGATCAGTCGCATCTTCCTTTTGAGGAAAGATTAAAAACAAATTATGACCATCCCTTGGCATTTGATAACGATTTATTAGTAGAGCATCTTCAACAATTACTTGAATATAAATCAATTGAAAAGCCTATATATGATTATAAGGTGCATAACCGTTCAACAGAAACAATCCATGTTGAGCCCAAAGAAGTCATTATCGTTGAAGGAATTCTGATTTTAGAGGATGCTAACCTCGTTGAATTAATGGATATAAAAGTATTTGTCGATACCGATGCAGATTTGAGAATTATCCGCCGGCTATTAAGAGACATTAAAGATCGCGGGAGAACATTGGATTCAGTCATTGACCAGTACATTCAAGTGGTCCGGCCGGCACATATGCAATTTATTGAACCGTCAAAACGATATGCAGATTTGATTATTCCAGAGGGCGGAGAAAATCATGTTGCAGTGGATATTATGGCATCTAAAATTGAAAATATCTTAGTAAAGAATTCAAATTTATAATTATTTTTCTTGATATTTTAGGTAATATCTGCCATAGTATTGATTAGTATATTTTGAAGAGTTAGCACATAAGCTATATAGCCAATTTTATTAATTAAATTATATATACTAGGAATAGGCAGCTGTGTTCTTTTGGATAAACCAGGTTTGAGAATAAGCTGCGATTATTACCAGATAGAAAAGAAATTAGAAGGAGTGTTTAGAAGATGGCTGCAGAAAAAAGCTTTTACATGACACAAGAAGGGAAAGACAAGTTAGAGGAAGAATTGCATTATTTAAAAACGGACCGTCGCCAAGAGGTCGTTGAAAGAATAAAAGTAGCTCGTGATTTCGGAGATTTGTCCGAGAACTCGGAGTACGATGCGGCAAAAGATGAGCAGGCGTTTGTGGAACAGCGTATTACCCAAGTAGAAAACATGATTCGCAATGCCGTAATTATTGAGAATGATAATGAAGATCCTAATGTAGTCGGAATGGGAAAATCAGTTACATTTGTGGAATTACCTGATGGGGATGAAGAAACATATACTATCGTCGGCAGTGCAGAAGCTGATCCCTTTGAAGGGAAAATTTCCAATGATTCTCCAATGGCAAAAAGCCTGTTAGGACAAGAAATTGGACAGGAAGTTTCCGTAGCTACACCAGCTGGAGACATTGAAGTCCGCATAACCAATGTTGAATAAAAATTGGAAAGCGTTTGCGTAAACTTTTATCTCATTGAAGCTGCTGAGAAAAAGGTATTATCTTTGACCAGTAGAAAGGTTATCCAAACGTATATTTTTGAAGTACGAAAACTTACAGTTAAACACAACTGTAAGTTTTCGTACTTCTATATATTTCTATATTGTTTGAAAATATAAACCTGTTTGCTGTATTAATGCGGCGATGTTGTAAAACAGGAACCGCAATAGTTTTCTAATTAAAACGTTAAAAACCAAACAATCTGTACGAATAGTATTACATACCCGAATTTTTAAGGATTTAAATAAGGTGTCTATCTTCATCACATTCTCTTAATCCTTTAAGTTTAAACAAGAAATAAACAGTAATTTTGTGCTAAAATAGAATAGACAAAAATCGCTGGATTCGATAGGATAGTATAAAGTAAATAGTGTAGCGAGGGGGAATCTCTGGTGAGTCAGACAAGATCAAACAAATTTGAAAAAAGAAGAAAAAATACAAACGCAATTACCATTCTATCTATTGCTGCAGGAATCGTCTTAGTTATTTTTCTTGCGATATGGGTGTTTGGCGGCGGAGATGATACAACGGAGGAAGGTACTGAATCGGATGCATCCGAAAATACGTCAGAGGAAGATAATGGGGAGGCCGGCGGAGAAGATGATAATGGCTTCTTAATAACCGATCCGGAATCTAATGAAGATGAAGAAAATAACAATGAATCTGACAATGAGGACGCAAATCGAGAAGAAGACAATGCAGATGAAGACGAGGATGCTGATGAAGATGCAGCCAATGAAGAAGATGAGAATGAGGAAGAAAATGAAGAAGATAATTCCTACGAAGACAGAGAGTCTGCAGAACCTTCCGGTGATGACGTTGCGGAGGCCTATACCGGTGACTGGGATCCGATCGGTACAGAACAGGAAGGCGACCATAATACAGATTTTAGTGATGGATCTTCAGACCGTGTTGAAATTAAGAGAGCAGTCTCTAAAGTTACTGGTTTAAGTGAAGATGGTATGATAGAGCACTGGGTTGGAAATAATGGACCTGACAAAGTAATTGCTACCGTTTCCGATTCAAGCAATTCAGAGAATTATCGTGTATTCCTAGACTGGGTTGACGGTGAAGGCTGGCAGCCGACTCAGGTAGAAGAATTGAATTAAATTGACGCGGGACAATAATGGAGGATTAGAATGACTATCGGAATTATTGGAGCAATGGATGAAGAAATTGAATTACTGAAACAAAGCATGACTGATGTACGAGAAATTGAAATAGCAAAGACTCATTTTTATCAAGGTTACCTGGAAGGGAAAAAAGTTGTCCTCATGCTATCCGGTATCGGGAAAGTAAATGCAGCCATGTCTGCAACCATCTTACATGAACGGTTTAATCCGGATAAAATTATTAATACTGGGTCTGCAGGAGGTTTTGCTGAAAACCTGGAGGTTGGAGATGTTGTTATTTCCACCGAGGTATTGCATCATGATGTGGATGCGACAGCATTTAATTATGTCTATGGACAAGTTCCGGGGATGCCTGCAGTCTATACAGCTTCGCCTGATTTGATAGATTTGGCAGGTAAGGTAGTATTAGAATCAGGTATTCAGGCAGAAACAGGTATTATTGCAACTGGTGATTCATTTATGCAGCGTGAGGATCAGACAGCTGTTGTCCGTGGACGTTTTCCTGAAATGCTTGCTTTAGAAATGGAAGCTGCTGCAATTGCGCAGGTATGCTATCAATATCAAACGCCATTTGTCATTATTCGAGCATTATCAGATATTGCCGGAAAGAAATCATCGGTTTCATTTGATGCATTTTTAGAAAAAGCAGCAAAAAATGCAGCGGATGTGATTATAAAAATGGTTCGTGAATTATAAGTTGTTTAGTTAGAAAAACTCGTATTTGCTAATGAGCGAATACGAGTTTTTTAATGCATTGGTATTTCTTTGTGAAATATCATCCTTGAAGACCTGGACGGGTATCCTTTTACTCCCCAACATCAAAATAATCCTGAATAAAATTATAAAAAACTCGTTCAGATGGAGCCAGGTTACGGTTTTTCGGAATGATAATACCGACTGCCCGCTTGAGAGGCGGATTATCAATAGCTACCTTGGCGCTATAAGCGGTATTTAAATCATTAAAGGCACTTTCAGGAAGTAACGTAATCCCCATCCCGGCCGCAACTAATCCTTTAATGGCATCTAAGTCCTCTCCTTGGGATTGAATATTCGGTGTAAACCCGGAACGGATACAAGCATCAATAACTAGCTGATGAAGCACATACCCCTCAGGAAACAATACAAAATTCTCCGCTTCTAACTCTGCGACAGAAATTTTTTCTTCGTTTGATTTAGCGTGAGAACTGGGAATAAGAGCATAAAAATTTTCCATAAATAGAACCTTGCCAATGATGTCCGGCTGATTATCGGGAACAGGGCCAAGGAATGCTAAATCAATTTCTCTATTCCGGACAGATTCAATTAGAAAATTATAAGATCCCTGTCTTAATTGAAAACGGATATTAGGATAGCTTTTCTTAAATGCGGATAAAACGGTCGGCAAGAGATTACTGGCTAAGCTTGTCGGAAAGCCTATTTTTATTGAACCGCCTTCCGGGTCTAAGTATTCATCGACCTGTTTCTTAGCATAATCCACTCCCCTTAAAGCGGATTTTATATGAGTTAAAAATATTTTTCCAATAGGTGTTAAATGTACATTTCTCCCAGCTCTTTCAAAAAGCTGAACCCCTAATTCACTTTCTAAATTTGAAATTTGCCGGCTGACTGCAGATTGGGCAACATGCAGTTCGAAGGCAGCCTCTGATACATGTTCTCTTTCTGCTACAGCAACAAAATATCTTAATTGGCGCAGTTCCATATTTCCACCTCATATCAAAATTAGATTATTCCTATGTTTATTATATATTGTTTCGATAAATAAAAAAACATAAAATATATTTTACCCACTTTTATTGCAGTGTGAGATGAAAAGAGCATCCCGCTGAATGAAACAGATATTAATGGATACGGAATGGAGGAACAAAGATGATATTTCAAGATTTGCCAAAAGCACAAGGTCTATATCAACCGGATTTTGAGCATGATGCTTGCGGCATTGGCTTATATGCACATATTAAAGGGAAGCAGACGCATGACACAGTTACAAAAGGGCTGGATATGCTTTGTAAGCTGGAGCACCGCGGCGGACAGGGAAGTGATCCGATGACGGGCGACGGTTCTGGTTTAATGGTGCAGATTCCCGATCAATATTTCAGAAGAGTCTGCCCGGAATTTCAACTGCCGTCTGCAGGAGAATATGCTGTTGGTATGATCTTTCTTTCTCAAGATAAACAAGAGCAAACAGCAGTCATAAACCAAGTCAATCAGCTGATTGCGGGGGAGAGACAGCAGTTGATTGGATGGAGAGATGTGCCTGTAGACACTGCTTGTATCGGTAAAGGTGCAGTAGAAACGCTCCCGGAAGTTAAGCAGGTATTTATTCGGTCGACTATGGCGGCAGACGAAATGGCTTTTGAAAGAAAGCTGTATGTGATTCGTAAGCAAGCAGAGCATTGGGCTGAGGAAAAGAATATTCGCTTCTATGTTCCGAGTCTTTCTGCCAGAACCATTGTATATAAAGGCTTGCTGACTCCAGAGCAGGTAAATGGATTTTATTTAGATTTACAGGAAACGGATTTTGTTTCAGCTTTTTCACTCGTTCATTCCCGATTCAGCACAAACACATTTCCATCCTGGGAACGGGCGCATCCGAACCGCTATTTAATCCATAATGGCGAAATTAATACATTACGTGGAAATGTCAATTGGATGCGGGCGAGAGAAAAACAATTTGTTTCTGATGCATTTGGCGATGATTTAGAAAAGCTGCTTCCCATTATCCGCAGTGACGGAAGTGATTCAGCAACATTAGATAATGCACTGGAATTTTTAACACTTGCAGGAAGAGAGCCTGCTCATGCGGCGATGATGCTGATACCAGAACCATGGGATAAGAATAGCCATATGAATCAGGAAAGACGTGCTTTTTATCAATATCACAGTCTGATGATGGAGCCTTGGGATGGGCCGACATCAATTACCTTTACGAATGGAAAGCAAATCGGAGCAATATTAGATCGAAATGGGCTGCGTCCGGCAAGGTATTATGTGACGAAGGATGATTACATTATCTATTCCTCTGAAGTAGGTGTCGTTGACGTAGAGGAAAGCAATGTTTTATTAAAGGAACGATTAAGTCCTGGGAAAATGCTGTTAATAGATATCGAGAAAGGAAGAATTATTTCCGATGAAGAGATAAAATCTGCTATTACAACAGAATACCCCTATCAAGATTGGGTAAAGGAGCAAACCGACGTCTTAGCTCCAGAAGTTGATGAAAGCACGGAAATGGATCCGCAATTGTATCATAAACAGAAAGCATTCGGTTATACGATGGAGGATATTGAAAAGTATTTGATTCCGCTTGTACAGGATGGAAAGGACCCGATCGGTGCAATGGGGAATGATGCTCCGTTAGCTGTTCTATCCGAACGTCCGCAAAGCCTGTTCAATTATTTTAAACAGCTCTTTGCTCAAGTGACAAATCCGCCGATTGATGCTTATCGGGAGCAGTTAGTGACATCCATGCTGACCTGGCTTGGAAGCGAGGGGGATATGCTTCACCCGGAAACTGAAAAGAAAAGACGAATCCGTCTGGATTCACCAATTTTATCGAATGTGCAGATGGAAAAAATTGAAAATAATGAAATAGACGGTTTAAAAGCGGAAGTCATTGAAGCATTATTTACAGATGATTTGGAAGCTGCGCTGAAACAAGTGTTTGAGCAGGCGAAAGCAGCAATCTATAAAGGGAAAAATATATTGGTGTTGCGGGATACAGAAATGAATCAAATGCAGAAAGCAATCCCGGCACTGCTTGCAGTCAGCGGGCTGCATCAATTTTTAATTCGTGAGGGTATCCGTACAAAAGCGAGTATTCTTATCCAGTCAGGGGAAGCGCGTGAGGTGCATCATTTTGCAGCCATGCTTGGTTATGGAGTCGATGCGATTTACCCATATCTCGTGTATCAAACCTACCATCAGGCATTTGATACGGGTAAATTAGCATTAAATCCAAAAGAAGCACAGGCAAAATATATTGCCGTGGCGACAGAAGGCATTATCAAAGTAATGTCTAAAATCGGAATTTCAACTGTACAGAGCTATCGCGGTGCTCAGATTTTTGAGGCGGTCGGCATCAGCAAGCAGGTCATTGAAGATTATTTTACCGGAACGGCTTCGCAAATAGACGGAATTGATTTGGGTGTGATTCAGCTTGAAACAGAAAAACGTCATCAGGAAGGGTACCAGGAAGCATTTGATCAGCTTCTGGATTCAGGAAGTGAGTTTCAATGGCGAAAAACAGGTGAACATCACGCATTTAATCCGTCAACGATTTATAAGCTGCAATGGTCCTGCCGGCGTGGGGACTATAAGCTGTTCAAGCAATTTTCTAAAGAATCAAATGAAGCGCGTATCGGCTTTTTACGAAATCTATTTGACTTTAAAAAGACAAACTCGATTTCTATCGATGAGGTAGAATCTGTGGACACGATTGTAAAACGATTTAAAACAGGAGCGATGTCGTTCGGATCTATTAGTAAAGAGGCACATGAGACATTGGCGATTGCCATGAATCGCCTCGGCGGTAAAAGCAACAGCGGAGAAGGCGGCGAGGATACAGCACGCTTCACCCCGGATGCGAATGGGGATTTACGATCCAGCGCAATTAAGCAGGTAGCATCCGGCCGCTTTGGAGTGACCAGTAATTATTTGATAAATGCGAAAGAACTGCAAATTAAAGTAGCGCAGGGAGCGAAGCCTGGAGAAGGCGGTCAGCTGCCGGCGGAAAAAGTATATCCATGGGTTGCTGATGTGCGCAGGTCCACACCTGGAGTCGATTTAATTTCTCCGCCTCCGCATCACGATATCTACTCCATTGAAGATTTGGCGCAGTTGATTCATGATTTAAAAAATGCGAATCGCAACGCAAGAGTGAGTGTTAAGCTTGTTGCTAAATCAGGTGTCGGAACGATTGCTGCCGGTGTGGCTAAAGGGAATGCGGACGTTATCTCTGTCGTCGGTTATGATGGAGGAACAGGGGCTTCGCCAAAAACAAGTATTAAGCATACAGGTCTGCCGTGGGAATTGGGTCTGGCGGAAGCGCATCAGACATTAATGCTAAACGGACTGAGAGACCGTGTTATTTTAGAAACGGACGGCAAGCTGTTAACTGGAAAAGACGTGGTAACAGCAGCCTTGCTGGGAGCAGAGGAATATGGGTTTGCTACAGCACCGCTCATTGTTGTCGGCTGCGTGATGATGCGTGTCTGTCACAAGGATACCTGTCCAGTCGGTGTCGCTACCCAAAATCCAGAGCTTCGTAAAAAGTTTGCCGGAGACCCGGACCATGTTGTGAACTATATGCGGTTTATTGCGGAAGAGGTCAGGGAATTTATGGCAGATCTTGGCTTCCGGACAATGGATGAGATGATTGGGCGGACAGAATATTTGGAAAGGTCAGCGCGTGCTGACGCACATTGGAAAGCGAAGCATCTCGATTTATCAACACTTGTTTATCAGGTGGAAGGAACCAAAAGAAACACCACGCAGCAGGATCATAAATTAGATCGATCCTTAGACATAAAAGAAATCCTGCCTGCTGTTCAAGAATCATTAAAAACAGGCGAAGCAATGGAAGCAAGCTTCTCTATAAAAAATACAGATCGTGTGGCAGGCACGATTGTCGGCAGTGAAATAACGGCTAAATATGGAGAAGAAGGCCTGCCGGAGGATACAATCAATTTACATTTTACCGGTTCAGCCGGGCAAAGCTTTGGTGCTTTTATCCCTTCAGGTATGACCATGACAGTAAGTGGGGATGCCAATGACTATGTAGGCAAAGGGCTTTCAGGAGGGAAAGTGATTGTGCGTGCGCCAGAAGTTACAACCATTGACGCCAGCCATAATGTCATCGCTGGAAATGTTTCCTTCTATGGTGCGACAAGCGGAGAAGCATATATTCATGGCTATGCAGGCGAGCGTTTTGCAGTCAGAAACAGCGGTGCAAAAATTGTTGTAGAAGGCGTCGGAGATCATGGCTGCGAGTATATGACAGGCGGCAGAGTTGTTATCCTTGGCAATGTCGGTAAAAACTTTGCAGCCGGAATGTCTGGCGGAATTGCTTATGTAAGACCGGATGATGTTCCTGCCTTCCGTGCTTTAACGAATGCGGCGCTGATTCAATTTGAAGAAATAACAGATTTGGAAGAGCAGGAAGAAGTAAAAGATTTGATTATCAACCATTTAGATTATACCAACAGTGAGAAAGCAGCATTTATCTTAAAGCACTGGAAGGAAGAAGTGAAGAAATTTGTCAAAGTAATCCCGACAGACTATAAATTAATGCTTCAGCAGATTGAATGGTTTAAAGAACAGGGCTTAGGTACAGAAGATGCGCGTTATGAAGCGTTTATGGCAAAGAAAAATAACGAAATGACTGTAAAGTTAGATGAGGAATCCTTGATGAAGGAAGAGAAAGGGGCCAGAGTAAATGGGTAAAGCAACTGGATTTATGGAAATCAAAAGAAAAAAAGCAACGGAGCGTGACCCGCTTGAAAGAATAAAAGACTGGAAAGAGTACGCTGGCACCTTCTCTGATGATGCAGCAAGCCAGCAGGGTGCGCGCTGCATGGATTGCAGTATTCCGTTTTGTCATATCGGCATGGAAATCGAGGGGGCAGCCTCAGGCTGCCCTGTCTATAATCTGATTCCGGAGTGGAATGACCTTGTTTATAAAGGCAGATGGAGAGAAGCGCTAGACAGGTTAATGAAAACTAATAATTTTCCTGAATTCACTGGAAGAGTTTGTCCTGCCCCATGTGAAGGTTCTTGTACCGTAGCAATTAATGACCCGGCTGTATCGATCAAGAATATTGAGCAGAAAATTATTGATAAAGGCTTTGAAGAAGGCTGGATTGAACCGCGAATTCCAGAAGTGCGTACTGGCAAAAAAATCGCTGTGATTGGTTCGGGGCCGGCTGGATTAGCGGCAGCAGATCAATTAAACCAGGCGGGGCATGAAGTAACTATTTACGAACGTGCAGACCGTGCCGGCGGATTATTGATCTATGGTATTCCAAACATGAAGCTGGATAAGGGAGTCGTTGAACGGCGTATTCAATTGCTACGGCAGGAAGGGATTCATTTTGTATTGAACACCGAGGTAGGAAAGGATATTTCAGCCGAGGATATGAAAGCAAGCTTTGATTCGGTGATTATTTGTACTGGTGCCCAGAAGCATCGTGATCTGCCTTTAGAAGGAAGAGATGGAAAGGGAGTCCGTTTTGCGATGGATTACTTGACGCGTTCAACGAAAAAGCTGCTTGATGCAGACATCGAGTTGGAAGAGGAGTTAAATGCAGAAGGAAAAGATGTGATTGTTATCGGCGGCGGAGATACTGGCGCGGATTGCATCGCCACAGCACTTCGTCAGGGAGCTAAAAGCATTGTCCAATTCGGAAAGCATCCGCAGCTGCCGGTAAGGCGCGCTGACTCCAATCAATGGCCGGCTTATCCGCAGGTATTCAGTCTGGAATACGCGCACAAGGAAGCAAAAGAAAAATTCAGGAAGGATATTCGTGAATATTCTATCCAGACACAAAAATTTGTAACAGATGCGCAGGGGAATTTAAAAGAGCTGCATACGATTCAAATGGAGAAAAAACAGGATGAAAATGGTGTCTTCTTTTTTGAGGAAATACCGGGAACTGAAAAAGTGTGGCCGGCACAGCTTGTGTTAATTGCTATCGGTTTTGAAGGTGCTGAGGAAACAGCTGTTAAAGCATTTGGGGTGAAAACGATGCGAAACCGCGTGCTTGCAGCTTATGGAAAGTTTTTAACGACAGAAGAAAATGTATTTACAGCAGGAGATGCCCGCCGCGGTCAGAGCTTAATTGTCTGGGCAATTAATGAAGGGAGAGAAGCGGCTTACCAGGTTGATGAATATTTAATGGGAACCACTTCCTTGCCGACTGTTGCGAATATGTAATAGCAACGTGATAAATAAGCGAGTTGCCTGTCTAAGCATAGATGGGTAACTCGCTTATTGTATGAATATACTTTTTTTAATGGAGGTAAAAGCATTATGCTTTGATAAGCCTATGGCGAATCTTTATAGGCATCTGTCACCTCTTTTTAGGTATTTGCGTATATTGTTAGGGAATAAGGGGTGATGGAGAATTGGCACAGGCAGAAGGGTATAAAAATGGCCGTATTAATATTATATTAAGTGAGAATACACCGCAATCCAGCGCGAATCTCCGTGTAAAAAAACAAAAGCATTCGCCGCTTGAAATCGTCGATAAAGAATTTGCATCGTTTGTCGGATTAAATGACTTAAAAACGTCCATTAAAGAGATTTATGCGAGTATTCTTATCAATGAAAAGAGAAAGGAAGAAGGGTTAAAAAGTTCGAAACAGGTTCTTCATATGCTGTTTAAGGGGAATCCGGGAACGGGAAAGACGACGGTAGCCCGAAAATTAGCAAAGCTTTATCATGATATGAATATCCTTTCAAAAGGGCATTTTATAGAGGCGGAGCGTGCCGATTTAGTCGGAGAATATATCGGCCAGACAGCGCAAAAAACAAGAGCGGTTATCCAGAAGGCGATGGGAGGTATTCTGTTTATTGATGAAGCTTATTCTTTATCTCGGGGCGGAGAAAAAGATTTTGGTAAAGAAGCGATTGATCTGCTTGTAAAGCATATGGAAGACGGACGGGAAGATATGGTTCTCATCCTTGCTGGTTATCCGCGCGAAATGGATCGTTTTCTTTCGATGAATCCCGGCCTCGAATCTCGATTTCCGTTTATTTTAGATTTTGATGATTACTCTGTGGATGAATTATTAAATATAGGAAACCGTATGCTGAGTGAAAGACAGTATCAATTATCAAAACAGGCGGAATGGAAGTTTCGCAATCATTTGGCCAAAAAATTGCGGGAAGATAACTATAATTTTTCGAATGCGAGATATGTGCGGAATGTAATTGAAAAAGCAATCCGGCTGCAGGCGGTCCGGCTGCTTAACTCTGACAAAATGGTATCCAGAGATTTAATTGTTTTAACAGACCAGGATTTGTTGCTAGAATAGAAATAATGGGTATGATAGTATAAGAACTATTTTAAGAAAGAGGTAGGCTATGACAGTAGAAAATGTATTAGTAATTGCGGTTAACCAATCTGAAAGATCTGAACCTCAATTCGATTCTTCTTTAGATGAGCTTGTTTCTCTGTGTAAAACTGCAGGAGGGCAGGTTCAGGACGTTATCACACAAAATCGGGAACGTATCCATCCGGCTACCTATATCGGAGAAGGAAAGCTTCAGGAAGTAGCTCAAATCATTCGCGCAGAGGGAATTGATTTGGTAGTAGCTAATAATGAGTTATCGGCTGGTCAGGTTCGCAATTTAGCCGATACACTGGATGTTCGTGTCCTTGATCGAAGTCAATTGATATTGGATATTTTTGCGATGCGCGCGCAAACGAAGGAAGGGAAGCTCCAGGTCGAGCTGGCTCAGTTGGAGTATTTGCTTCCCCGTTTGCATGGACAAGGGGCTAATTTGTCCAGACTTGGCGGTGGAATCGGGACAAGAGGGCCAGGGGAAACAAAATTGGAAACAGACCGCCGGCATATCGAAAGAAGAATCTATGATATCAAACGCCGCTTACAGCTGGTTGTGAAGCAGCGGGATCAATATCGGAAGCGCAGACGATCAAACGATGTTTTCCAAATAGCGATTGTCGGGTATACGAATGCGGGGAAGTCAACGATATTTAACAGATTGACAAATAGTCATTCATTAGAAGAGGACCAACTATTTGCAACGCTGGATCCGCTCACGCGCCGTATTCAATTCCCCAGCGGTTTGAAAAGCTTAATAACAGATACAGTCGGGTTTATTCAGGATCTCCCGACAGCCCTGATTGCTGCATTTAAATCAACACTGGAGGAAGTGACAGAAGCAGATTTTCTTCTGCATGTGGTCGATATCTCAGATCCTGATTTATTACAGCAGCAGGAAACCGTTCGCAAGCTTTTGCAGGAATTAGACGCCGGCCATATCCCGGTATTGACCGTGTATAATAAAAAGGATCAGCTGGAGGCCGATTTCTTTTTGGCAAACCAATTCCCTAATATTCAAATTAGTGCATTAGAGGAAGAAGACTTACATGCATTATTAATCAAAATGGAAGAAGTATTAAAAGAAGAATGGGATTTATTTGACATTGTGTTAGATTCAAGTGAAGGAGATTTGTTGTACCAGCTTCAGTCAGCAGCGTTAGTTGTCAAAAAAGAACTGCTGGAGGAAACGAACCAATTTCATGTGCAGGGCTATGTCAGAAAAAATCATCCATTTCACCGATTTGTAGAGGAGAAGTAAACGATGCAAGCAGAATCACTTATAATAGAAGCAGAAAAAGATTGTTTAGAAGGTCACCAGTATATACAAGAAATTGTAGAGAAAAATCAAAGACGTGTTCTGGAGGCCTTCCGAAATCATCGGATTAGTGACGCACACCTGCAAGGGACAACAGGCTATGGGTACGATGATTTAGGCCGGGAAGGCTTAGAAGCGGTATATGCGCAGGTTTTCGGCGGAGAGGATGCCGTTGTGCGGCCGCAGATTGTTTCGGGTACACATGCTATTACAACAGCTTTATTCGGCATGCTCCGCCCGCAGGATGAGCTTGTTTATATTACAGGGCATCCATATGATACGTTGGAAGAAGTAATCGGGAAGCCCGGCAAAGAAGAAGGATCGCTTGCTGATTTTCAAATTGGGTATCGTGAGGTTGCCTTAAAAGAAACAGGGGAAATTGACTTTGAAGCGATAAAAAGCAGCTGGACAAAGCAGACGAAAGTTATTGCTATCCAGCGTTCAAAAGGTTATGATGCCAGACCTTCCTTCACGATTAGTGAAATAAAAGAAATGGTGGATTTTGTGAAAGCTATTGATCCATCTGTTATCGTATTTGTTGATAATTGCTATGGGGAATTTACAGAAACAAAAGAACCGCTGCATGTCGGTGCCGACTTGATTGCCGGTTCACTCATTAAAAACCCTGGCGGCGGATTAGTCCGGGCAGGAGGATATATTGCAGGCCGTCAAGACCTGATCCATTTATGTGCAAACCGTCTGACAGCTCCTGGTCTGGGCAAGGAAACAGGAGCTTCTCTCGGTATGCTTCAGGAAATGTATCAGGGTTTCTTTATGGCGCCGCATACCGTAGGGGAAGCCTTAAAGGGCGCCTTGTTCACAGCACGTTTTCTGGAGCTGGCCGGGTTCCGGACAGCGCCGTCCTATCACGAAAAAAGAACAGACCTGATACAAACAGTTACTTTTCATACAGCGGAGGAAATGATTGCTTTTTGTCAGGCGATCCAAGAGAACTCCCCTATTAATTCTTATGTAACACCTTATCCGAGTGGAATGCCGGGATATGAAGATGAAGTGATTATGGCTGCAGGAACGTTTATACAAGGGGCGAGTATTGAGTTGTCTGCGGACGGGCCTATTCGTGCTCCGTATACAGCTTATGTTCAGGGCGGTTTAACCTATACGCATGTAAAAATTGCCATTATCGAAGCAGTAAAAACATTAAAAAATCAAGGTTTTATTTCTTAGTGTGAGGGTAAAAATAAGTATCGAATAATTTATATGTCAAATAACCTAACATTTCATTGACATTAAAACTGACATCCATTATACTGAATGTATCATATAAAGAAGGGGGTCATCTTTTGAATGATCAAGATCGTCGTTCAATGCCCTTATTCTCAATAGGAATAGTTATGAAATTAACCGAACTGACTGCGAGACAAATTCGTTACTATGAAGCAAATGATTTAATTGCTCCCGAGCGGACAAAAGGAAATCAGCGTCTATTTTCATTTAACGATGTAGACAGGCTGCTTCAAATCAAGGATCTCTTAGACAAAGGATTAAATATGGCTGGCATCAAGCTTCTGCTGGATGAAGAAAACAAAGAAACTCCGGAAGAAGCTCCGAAGAAAGAGAAAAAAACACCGGCTAATTTAACGGATAAAGAGCTTAGAGGAATCTTGAAAAATGAATTAAACGAAGCGGGAAGATACGGAAAAGCCAGTATGAGGCAAGGAGAACTGGCACGCTTTTTTATAAAGCATTAACATCAGGTTAAAAGAGTTTTCGCTGCAAAGACAGTGTAGTGGAGGTTTTCTTTTCATACTTAAATGAATTTTTAGGAGGAGAACAAATGGCTAAGAAATTAACCAGAGAAGAAATTATTACACAGATTAAAGAGGAGAATGTACGTTTTATCCGCCTGCAGTTTACAGATATGCTCGGAACCATTAAAAACGTTGAAATCCCTTTAAGCCAGCTTGACAAAGCATTAGATAATAAAATGGCTTTTGACGGGTCCAGCATCGAAGGGTTTGTCCGTATTGAAGAATCAGATATGCTCTTGCATCCTGATTTGGATACATTCATTGTATTCCCTTGGACTTCTGAAAAAGGAAAAGTGGCGCGTTTTATCTGTGATATCTATAATCCGGATGGTACTCCTTTTGCAGGCTGCCCGCGTTATAACCTGAAACGCAACCTGAAAAAAATGGAGGAATTAGGATTTGATGCATTTAATATTGGTGCGGAGCCGGAGTTCTTCTTATTCAAATTGGATGAAAACAGAGAACCTACACTGGAATTGAATGACCACGGCGGTTATTTTGACTTAGCGCCGACAGACCTGGGTGAAAACTGCCGACGTGATATTGTATTAGAGCTGGAAGAAATGGGCTTTGAAATTGAAGCATCTCACCATGAGGTTGCCCCTGGACAGCATGAAATTGATTTTAAATATTCGGATGCAGTGAAGCATGCAGATGATATTCAAACCTTCAAGCTGGTAGTAAAAACCATTGCCAGAAAGCATAATTTACACGCTACATTTATGCCGAAACCATTATTTGGAGTGAATGGATCAGGAATGCATGTAAATATGTCCCTTTTCTCAGGAAAAGAAAATAAATTTTACGATACAAAAGGTGAGTTAGAACTAAGTCAGACAGCTTATCAGTTTATCGCCGGCATTATTGATCATGCGACAAACTTTACAGCGATAACAAATCCTACAGTCAACTCTTATAAGCGTCTTGTACCCGGATACGAAGCGCCTTGTTACGTGGCATGGTCTGCATCTAACCGCAGCCCGCTTGTTCGTATCCCGAGCTCACGCGGTTTAAGTACTCGTGTAGAAGTACGAAGTGTTGACCCGGCTGCTAACCCGTATATGGCATTATCCGTACTATTAGCTTCTGGCTTAGACGGCATTAAGAGAAAGTTAGACGTGCCAGAATCTGTCGACCGCAACATTTATGTTATGAATAAAGCAGAGCGCGAAGAGAATGGTGTGAAAGATTTACCGTCTACTTTAAAAGAAGCAATGGATTTGCTTGAGCAGGATGAAGTGCTTGTTGAATCTTTAGGAGAGCATTTATTCGAACACTTTATTGAAGCAAAAGATATTGAGTGGGATATGTTCCGTACAACTGTGCACCCATGGGAGCGCGAGCAGTATCTGACGAACTATTAATTCAGACGTAAAGAATTACTATCTCTTAAACATTAATAAATAACAGCTGTTTAGGTACTGTGCATAGACTTTTTGTTTTAGCACAGTACCTTTTTTTGTGAAAGGGACAGATTTTGGATGCGTGGAATAATTCGAAAAAATATGATGGAATGGTTTTTTATTGCTCTTGTAAATAAAGACACGCAAGCAGTTCGTGCTTCAACCTGCTTGCGTGTCTTTATTTGTTTACTTTTGATTCCTGCGATATAAGATAAATCCAGATCCGGTTAAAATAGGCGTAGCTATAGAGAGAGCAAAAATAAAACGATGCGCCGTCTGGTCAGAGAAGTGAGAGGAAATGTAAATGGATTCTACATCTCCGCCCTGACATTGTATGCGGTCAAAATGAGAGTACTCGCCATCATTGGTAAAAAGGTGAGTTACCTCTGTATCTGAAAAGGTGACTTCTGTATTTTTAGAATCCAAAGAAACTTCTTCACTATTCTTTTCTGTAATGCACCGCACTTCATTTGCATTAGTTGTTGCCGGGTAGGCCCAAATTTCTGTGGTTTTACGATTGTCTGCCGGCGAGAAGGATTCATTTATTTCTATTCCACTTGCTGATAATTCTCCTGGGAATGCTGCTTTTTGATATACCATCCAAATACCTAACGGACCGACTATAATACAAAGCATGCAAGATATTGCAAGTAAGGAGGTGATTTTTTTAGCATTTTTCATAACTAAAACACCTTTCTGTCAGTAGATAGCTGTTATACTATACGTTTGCAAAACGGGATTTGTTTCAAAAAACATCGCATGAGAGCGAAATTTTGCTCTCATGCGATGTTTTATGCTTTCGTATTATTGATGGCCTCTTGCGACTGCAGAAGGGAAAGTTAAATTGGATTCATCCTCTGTGAAAAATTCTTTGTACAGCGACTGAATTGCTTTTTCCAAATCAACTGCGTGAACACCGAACATCATGGATACTTCTGAAGAGCCTTGGTTAATCATATCAATATTGATACCCGCTTTAGCAAACGATGCGGTAGCTTTAGCGGCAACACCAATTGTGTTTACCAATCCTTCTCCGACCACCATAACAACAGCCAGGTCACGATGAATACTTACGGTATCCACATGCAATTCATTGCGGATACGGTCAATAACAATCTGTTCCTTTTCAGGTGTGAAAAGATGATCTCTGAAAATAACAGACATATCATCAATTCCAGAAGGTGCATGCTCGAAGGAGATTCCTTCATCTTCAAAAATATTTAACAGCTTTCGGCCAAACCCGACTTCCCGGTTCATCAGGAATTTACTGACGTATAAGCTGCAGAAGCCGACGTCGCTTGCTATGCCTACTACACATTGATCTGTGGAATCTCTTTCTGCAACAACCATTGTGCCGGGAGCTTCCGGGTTGTTGGTGTTTTTGATACAGACCGGGATTTCTTCTTTAAAAGCCGGGATAAGCGCTTCGTCGTGAAATACAGAAAAGCCGGCATAAGATAATTCCCGCATTTCCTTATATGTTAGAACAGTAATATCTTTAGGATTTTCTACGAAGTTTGGATTTACCGCAAACACTGAATCAACGTCTGTGAAATTTTCGTACAAGCTTGCTTTGGTACCTGCAGCTAAGATAGCTCCAGTAATATCGGAACCGCCCCGGGAGAAGGTAACTAAATCATTATTTTCGGTATAACCAAAGAATCCGGGGACGACAGATACACCTTCGCGTTCTCTGAGTTTATAAATTCTAGAAAAGCTTTCCGGCAATAATTGAGCATTTCCAGGTTCATTACTGACAAAAATTCCAGCCTCTTTTGGATTGACATAGCTTGCATTTAAGCCTAAATGCTTTAAATAAGCACTTACGATTTTAGCAGAACTGTCTTCACCGATGGATTTTAAAGCATCAAGCTGTGCCATAGGTGATATATCAAACTGAAGATACTTTTCAATGGTTTGCTGAATATCTTCTAAAATAGACTGGTCAAGGCCCAAATCCTCTATTATTTCTTGAAATCTAACCATGATGTTTTGTAACTGCAAATCATGATCTTGATTTTGCTGTTTTGCATAACAAAGCTCGATTAATAAGTCTGTCATTTTTACGTCATCTGAGAAGCGTTTCCCTGGTGCAGATACAACAATCACTTTTCGGGAGGAATCAGACTTAATGATATTCGCTACCTTTTTAATCTGTTTTGCATTTGCTACAGAACTTCCTCCAAATTTTGCTACTTTCATTTACATGATACCCCATTTCAAAATTCCCACTATAAACTAGCTATTTTAGTTACGAAGATTTTTAGTGCGTGGTATTTTTTATTTTTACTAATATAACATATTTTCTGTTAAATTAAAGAGGAAAATGAAAAAAAGAAAGAAAAATAACGAAAATACCATTTTTATTCTCTTTGCTGGACAAATGTTTACCATTTTAGGCCATTTAGAAGGAAAAACAAGTGTTTAGCAGGGATGAATCAAATTCCATTTTTAGTATTACTGCAAGCATGAACAGTGTAGCGGAAATGTAGTTTAAATGAAAAAATCCCGTTTCAATGAAACAGGATAGATCAGCTTGCTGATTCCTTTTCTTGACTGCGCTTCTTCCTGTCTCTGTAGACAATAAAACCGCCAAGGAATAACAAACCGCCGAGAAAAAGAATTAAACCAACAATAAATTGAATGCTTCCAAAAATAAAAAATGGATAAAATGTATCAAAAAGCGTATCCCGCATCAATTTAATACCAAAAGCTGCAATCACCCCTGGAATAAATAGGATGATTAAAGCGAGGTTTCTTTGCATAAAAACTCCTGCTCCTTTATAGATATACTTGCAATCATTCATCAATCTTCTGTCCGTTCAGATGCCTCTTTATTTTTAATCAAACAATTTCTTAAAACTTCATTATAAGTATATCAAAATACGTCGAAAAATAGAAATAGAATTCATTTGCTAAATTATGCATGGTATCGTATGATGAAACTGTGCAAATAAATTCAAGGTGGATGAAAAGTATGAAGCAAATTCTGATAGTCGGCGCTGGTAAAGGTGGTACAGCATTATTCCGCCTGTTTAAAGAAACAAAAAGCATGCAGATTTGTGCAATCGTTGACAAGGAAGCAGACGCTCCTGCTATGAAGCTTGCGGAAGAAATGGATGTTCATACAAGTACAGAGTGGAAAGATTGGATTCACCATGACATTGATATTGTAATTAACGTAACAGGCGAAGAGGAATTATTTGAAAAGATGATTGAGCTGTTTCCAAGAAAGACAATTATCATCCCTGGTTCTGTAGCCAATATTATTTATGAATTAATTCATGAGAAAACTGTTTTAACAGATGAGGTAAAAGTACAGGCGAGCCGTTTGGAATTAATTTTAAACCATATGAATGACGGCATGATTGTTGTCAATAAAATGGAACAGGTTCAGCTGTTGAATCGCCGGGCGGAACAAATTCTCGGCAAAAAAGAAAAAGACTACAAAGGGAAGCATATCAAAGATTTACTCAAAACAAGCCGTTTATCTCACGTGTTAAGGAGTCAAAGAAAAGAGTTAAACCAAAAGACAATTTTAGATAATGGCAAGAAAGTGATTGCTTCACGTATCCCCATTATTAATAAAACAGGAGATTTAGTGGGAGCCTTTGCTGTTTTTAAAGACATTACGGAAGTAGTGCAATTAGCAGAAGAAAATACCGATTTAAATGAAATCAAAACCATGCTGGAAGCCATTATTAAATCTTCGGATGAGGCAATCAGTGTGGTGGATGAGCATGGAAAAGGCTTAATTATTAATCCCGCCTATACGAGAATCACTGGTCTGACCGAAGAGGAAGTAATAGGGAAGCCGGCAACAGTAGATATATCTGAAGGGGACAGTGTGCACATGAAGGTCTTAAAAAACCGGCGTGCTGTTCGCGGTGTACATATGAAGGTCGGACCGTCAAAAAAAGATGTTATCGTTAACGGGGCGCCGGTGATTGTACAAGGAAAGATAAAAGGCAGTGTTGGCGTGCTCCATGACGTCAGTGAATTACAATCTGTGACAAGGGAGTTAAAGCGTGCCAGACAAATCATCCGTAATTTGGAAGCAAGGTATACATTCGATGATATTATTGGTAACTCATCCGAAATGAAGCTTGCTTTAGAACAGGCAAAAGTAGCTGCGAAAGCACCGGCTATTGTTCTTTTGAGAGGGGAAACCGGCACCGGCAAAGAATTATTCGCCCATGCAATACACCATGAAAGTGATCGGAAATTTAATAAATTTATTCGTGTGAACTGTGCTGCATTGTCAGAACCAATGCTGGAAAAAGAGCTGTTTGGTTCGGCAGAGGAGCAGGCAGAACATTTGAAAAAAAAGGAAGGTCTGTTTGAACAGGCGAACAATGGAAGCATCTTTCTTGATGAAATTGGTGAATTATCTTTATCAATCCAGGAAAAATTAATCCATGTACTCAAGGAGAACAGAGTCACTCCAGTCGGCGCATCCAATTCGGTGCCGGTTGATGTCCGCGTGATTGCCGGAACGAATACAAATCTGGAGAAGGCTGTGATGAATGAGAAATTTCGTGAAGATCTTTATTATCTCATTAATAAACTTCCAATATCCATCCCATCGCTAAAGGAACGGGAGGAGGATATCCCTGAGTTGGTGGAGCATATCATCCATCAGCTGAACGAAGAATATGGAAAAAATGTGCAAAAGATATCGGATGAAGCGTTAAAAAAACTAATGGCATATCATTGGCCGGGGAATGTCAGGGAAATGGCTAATGTTATCAGTCATTCCATGATATTTATCGGCAACATGGAGGAGCAGATTGAAGTATCTCATTTGCCTAAATTGCAAACGAAAGAAATGACAGCAGGACCGGATATGGTACAGACAGATAAACCATTAAAATTACAGGAAGCGTTAGATCGTTTTGAAAAAAAATACTTGCAGGAAGTGTATCTGCAATGTAATAAAAACAAGACAAAGACAGCAAAAGCGTTACAAATATCTGTCCGCAATTTGTATTATAAGCTTGAAAAATATCAGCTTGAATAAGGTGTCTGCAACATTTTGCAGGGAGGGCAGGTATATCATGCTGTGGAAAATTTACGGAGGGTTCTCCGTGGTAAATAGGGAATACTGACAAATGTATTACAATAGCATACCATTCAGGAGTTGGATTCATTTGTCATTTTAAATAAGTATGTATGATTAGTGAATCACGATGTATTACAGGAGGGGTTAAGATGGAAATCTTCAGTTACTTAGAAAAATACGATTATGAACAGGTACTTTTCTGTCAGGATAAACAATCAGGGCTAAAGGCTATTATTGCCATTCATGACACGACATTAGGACCAGCATTAGGCGGGACCAGAATGTGGACGTATCGTTCAGAAGCAGAAGCTATCGAAGACGCACTGCGTTTAGCTCGTGGAATGACATATAAAAATGCGGCAGCCGGCTTAGATCTCGGCGGCGGAAAAACAGTAATTATCGGAGATCCCAAAAAGGATAAGAATCCGGAAATGTTCCGTGCATTCGGTCGTTATATCCAAAGCTTGAATGGAAGATACATCACTGCTGAGGATGTAGGAACGAATGAATCAGATATGGATCAAATTGCGCTTGAAACAGAATATGTAACGGGATTGTCCTCCTACAGCGGAACTGCCGGCAATCCTTCCCCTGTTACTGCATGGGGAATTTATCAGGGGATGAAAGCAACTGCAAAAGAAGCATTCGGATCAGAATCTTTAGAGGGCAAAGTTGTTGCAGTTCAAGGAGTCGGAAACGTGGCTTACAGCCTATGCGAATTATTGCATGAAGAGGGCGCAGAATTAGTTGTTACAGATATTAATAAGGAAGCTGTGAAGCGTGCGGAAAATGATTTTAATGCCAAAGCAGTCGATCCAGATGATATTTATGATGTGGAATGCGATATCTATGCTCCTTGCGCACTTGGAGCAACCATTAATGATCATACGATACCGAGGCTGAAAGCTAAAGTAATTGCAGGTTCGGCTAATAATCAGCTGCAGAGTCATGAACATGGAGATATTCTGCATCAAAAAGGAATTTTATATGCTCCTGATTATGTGATCAATGCAGGCGGGGTAATCAATGTTGCAGATGAACTGGTTGGTTACAATCGCGATCGCGCTTTACATAATGTACAGCGCATCTATAAAAATCTGGAGCAGGTCTTTGCCATTTCTAATCGTGATCAGGTACCGACTTATATTGCGGCTGATCGTCTGGCTGAGGAAAGAATTCAAGCAAAACAACAATCACGCAGTCAATTTCTTACAAATGAGCGAAATATTTTAGATCGCCGACAATAGAAATTTACTGTTGTACTTATCATTTACAGCTTTGGAAGAACGGCATATTGGAGGGTATTTTGTGAATCAACGTGGTCGTATTTTAGTTATCTACCCCGACTTGTATTTCACCACGATCGGTGTATTTGAAGGAAATCATCTTTTATATCAGCAAAAAATTTCACATAACGAAGATGAACTGCATCGTTTTGAACAGCTGATGGAGCAAGTGCCGTACAGAAAGCAGGCTATATTTGAACAGCTTGATTTGGATGGAATGAATACATCACGTTTTATTAGTGTATGCGGGCGGGGAGGACTATTGCGTCCAATCAGCGGCGGAACGTATAAAGTGAATAACGCGATGCTATATGATTTAAAAACAAATGCTTACGGGGAACATGTATCCAATTTGGGAGCTGTTCTAGCCCATGAAATTGCTGAGAATTTAAATATACAAGCATATATTGTTGACCCGCCGGTAGTAGATGAACTGCAAACCATTGCAAAATATACAGGTATACCGGAAATAGAGAGAGCCAGTATCTTTCATTCGCTAAATCATCGTCATGCCGGCCGGATTGCGGCAAAACAAATTGGTTCAGCCTATCATTCGTTAAAGCTCATTTCCATTCATATTGCAAGAGGGATTACCATTGCATCCCATCATAGCGGCAAAATTATTGATGTAACGAATGGCGTAGACGGAGAGGGTCCGTTTACTATCGATCGATCCGGCAGTATACCGTTAAAAGGATTTCTGACTTATCTATCTGAACAATACACTACAGATGAAGATTTTTTGTGGAATCATGTCCAGCAGGATGGGGGAATCAAAGCATATCTGCATACAGAGGACCCTTCCATCATCCGTTCCCGGCTGACGAAAGGTGATCAGTATACGAAAGAAGTAATTGAGGCACAGGCATACCAGATTGCTAAAGAAATTGGAGCAATGAGCACGGTATTGCATGGAGAAGTAGATGGCATTGTTTTTACTGGAAAAATCAATGAAAATGATTTTGTTATTGATGCGGTTATTCCAAGAGTCAATTGGATTGCCGATGTGATGGTGTTTCCTGGTAAAAATGATTTAGAAGCGATGAATGAGGGCGTATTAGAGGTTTTAAACAATACCCAGAAAGAAAAGATATATGTTGCAGAGGAGGCAAATTAGATGGCAACTGAGTACGATTTAGTCATTTTAGGGGGCGGAACAGGAGGCTATGTTTCTGCTATTCGTGCCACTCAATTAGGCATGAAAGTGGCAATAGTAGAGAAATCTGAGCTGGGAGGGACCTGCTTACACAGAGGCTGCATACCCTCTAAAGCATTACTTCGCAGTGCAGAGGTTTTTCAGCAGACAAAAAAAGCAGATGCATTCGGAGTAGAGGTAAACGAACCAGTCTTAAACTTTTCAAAAGTCCAGCAGAGAAAAAATGAGATTATTGAACAGCTGCATAAAGGTGTCCAGGGTTTAATGAAAAAGGGAAAGATTGATGTCTATCAAGGGTTCGGCCGCATTCTTGGACCAAGTATCTTTTCTCCAATGCCTGGAACTATCTCTGTTGAATATGAAAATGGAAATGAAAATGATATGCTGCTTCCTAAAAATGTTTTAATTGCGACCGGATCGCAGCCGAATACATTACCTGGTCTGGACTTTGACGGTGAGTACCTCATCAGCTCAAATGAAGCTTTAGAAATGAAGGACCTGCCTAAATCAATGCTTATTGTAGGCGGCGGAGTTATTGGCATCGAATGGGCCTCCATGCTAAACGATTTTGGAGTTGATGTAACCGTCTTGGAATTTCAAAAGCAAATCTTGCCGACAGAGGATAAAGATATCGCAAAAGAGATGGAAAAACAGTTGAAAAAAAGAGGCGTCAATATTATAACCGGAGCCAATGTTCAGACGGATACAATAGAAAAAAATAACGGCATCGTGATAGAAGCAGTAATCGGTGATAAAAAAGAAAGATTTGAAGCTGACAGACTGCTTGTATCTGTCGGCAGAAAAGCGAATATCCAAAATATTGGTTTAGAGAATACGGAAATTCAAATTTCTAATCATACGATTGACACAAACGCGTTTTATCAAACAAAAGAATCAGATATTTACGCTATTGGCGATGTTATTGGAGGCATGCAGCTGGCTCATGTGGCTTCCCATGAGGGAATTGCTGCTGTGGAGCATATGGCAGGGGAATATACCCAAGAGATAGACTACCAGACGGTATCAAGCTGTATCTATGCCAGTCCGGAAGCTGCAAGTGTCGGCTTGACGGAAACACAGGCCAAAGAAGAAGGATATGACCTTGTCATCGGCAAGTTCCCATTTAAAGCAGTAGGAAAGGCATTGGTTTATGGTGAATCAGATGGTTTTGTCAAAATAATCACAGATAAAAAGACACAGGATTTAATTGGGGTTCATATGATTGGTCCCCATGTGACAGATATGATAACAGAAGCTGGATTAGCAAAAGTGCTCGACGCAACAGCATGGGAAATCAGCCAGACTATTCACCCGCATCCGTCCTTATCAGAAATTATCGGTGAAGCAGCACTGGCAGTCGACGGGTTACAAATTCATGGTTAAACTATCTGGGCAGTCTGCATGATGTCATCATGTGAAATGGCTGAAGGAGGGAAAAATAATGACAGAAACATCTTGGGAAAATGTAAGTGATGAGATGGCTTTAGAAATGTTTGAAATGATGTTATTAGCAAGAAAAATTGACGAAAGAATGTGGTTGTTAAACCGCTCGGGGAAAATACCATTCGTCGTTTCCTGTCAGGGACAGGAAGCAGCACAGGTCGGAGCGGCCTTTGGTCTGGATCGAACGGTCGATTATACCGCTCCGTACTATCGGGATCTGGGTCTTGTATTAGGCTTTGGAATGACAGCAAAAGAATTAATGTTATCTGCCTTTGCCAAAGCTGAGGATCCAAATTCAGGCGGACGTCAAATGCCTGGTCATTTCGGACAGAAGAAAAATCGTATTTTAACCGGTTCTTCTCCAGTAACAACACAGGTTCCTCATGCAGTAGGCGTTGCATTAGCAGCGAAAATGGATAAAAAGGATATTGCGACCTTTGTGACATTAGGAGAGGGCTCTTCTAATCAGGGTGATTTTCATGAAGGATTAAACTTTGCCGGTGTTCATCAGCTGCCGGTGATCACCATGGTGGAAAATAATAAGTATGCTATTTCTGTTCCGTATGATAAGCAGGTAGCCAGCAAAACGGTTTCAGAGAGGGCATCATCTTATGGCATGCCGGGAGTTACTGTGGACGGGAATGATCCAATAGCTGTGTATCAAACTGTAAAAGAAGCGAGAGAACGAGCGGTAAAAGGAGAGGGGCCGACATTGATTGAAGCGGTAACCTATCGTTTTACTGCCCATTCCAGTGATGATGATGACAGTGCTTATCGTGAAATGGATGAAGTAAAAGAAGCTAAAAAGAAGGATTCCATTGTTACGTTTGCTGAAAAGCTAAAAGAAAAGAAAATAATGGATGAAGCCAAAGAAAAAGAAATTCATGATAAAGTCAATAAACTTGTTAATGAAGCAACAGAATATGCAGAAGAAGCCCCATATGCAGCTCCAGAGGATACGTTGAAGTATGTTTATGAGGAATTGGATAAGGGAGGGGAATAATCATGCCTGTGATGTCTTATATACAAGCAATTACAAAAGCTTTAAAGGAAGAAATGCAAAGAGATGAGAATGTCTTTATTCTTGGGGAAGATGTAGGGAAAAAGGGCGGCGTATTTAAAGCAACAGACGGGCTGTACGATATGTTTGGTGAAGAACGTGTATTAGATACCCCATTAGCGGAATCAGCAATTGCCGGTGTTGCTATCGGTGCAGCTATGTATGGGAAACGGCCGATTGCTGAGATGCAGTTTGCAGATTTTATTATGCCTGCGGTCAACCAGATTGTTTCCGAAGCAGCCAAAATACGCTATCGCTCCAATAATGATTGGGATTGTCCGATAACCATCCGTGCTCCATACGGCGGCGGGATACATGGTGCTTTATATCATTCCCAATCAGTAGAAGCATTGTTTGCGAATCAGCCGGGATTAAAAATTGTTATGCCGTCGAATCCATATGATGCGAAAGGATTATTAAAGGCATCAATCCGAGATAATGACCCTGTTCTATTTTTTGAACATAAACGTGCGTATCGTCTGTTAAAGGAAGAGGTTCCGGAAGAGGATTATGTTCTGCCAATCGGTAAAGCAGATGTAAAAAGAGAAGGGGATGATATTACTGTCATCACTTATGGACTTTGTGTTCACTTTGCATTGCAGGCTGCGGAAAGATTAGCAGCAGATGGCATTCATGCGCATATTCTTGATTTACGTACGGTATATCCGTTAGATCAAGAAGCTATAATTGAGGCAGCCAGTAAGACTGGAAAAGTTTTGCTTGTTACAGAGGATAATAAAGAAGGCAGTGTAATGAGTGAAGTGGCTGCAATTATTTCGGAAAACTGCTTATTTGACCTGGATTCACCTATTGAACGCCTGGCAGGTCCGGATGTTCCGGCAATGCCTTATGCACCGTCCATGGAAAAATACTTTATGTTAAATCCGGATAAAGTGGAAAAAGCAATGCGTGACCTTGCAGAATATTAATTGGAGGTAGAAATATGAGTGTGGAAAAAATGACAATGCCTCAGCTTGGTGAGAGTGTAACAGAGGGAACGATTAGTACCTGGCTGGTTTCCGTCGGGGATCAAGTGAATAAATACGACCCGATTGCTGAAGTGATGACGGATAAAGTAAACGCCGAAATCCCATCTTCTTATACAGGTAAAATAACAGAGCTTGCAGCAGAAGAAGGGGAAACGGTAGAAGTTGGTTCCCTAATCTGTTATATAGAGACAGAGCAAGCCGCTTCAGAGGATGCGGAAGCAGCTCCTGAAAAAGAAACAAATACAGTGGAAAAGGACACAGCTGAGCATGCTGAAAATACAGAAAGCTCTATGAAAAAAAGATATTCACCGGCAGTACTACGTTTATCTCAAGAGCACAGCATTGATTTGAACCAAATCGAAGGAACGGGCAGAGGAGGCAGAATTACCAGAAAAGATGTGGAAAAACACATTGGAAGCAGTGCTTCTGCGCAAGAAGAACCAGCCCCTTCACAAGAAAAGAAATCAGATACTGCTGCTGGAAAAGAAACACCTGCTGCGCAAAAAGAAAGTATCCAAAGCGCAGCAGGAGATATTGAAATCCCTGTAAAAGGTGTCCGGAAAGTAATTGCAGAGAATATGGTCCGGTCCACACAGGAAATCCCGCATGCATGGATGCAGGTGGAAGTAGATGTTACAGATTTAGTAAAATACCGGAACAGTGTAAAGGAATCATTTAAGCAGCAGGAAGGCTTTTCGTTAACTCCTTTTGCTTTCTTTGTAAAAGCTGTGGCTCAAGGTTTAAAAGAATTTCCTGAATTAAACAGCATGTGGGCCGGAGATAAAATTATTCAGAAAAAAGATATACATTTATCCATTGCTGTGGCGAAAGACAAAGAATTATTTGTTCCAGTTATTAAGCATGCAGATGAAAAAACGATTAAAGCCATTGCCCGTGATATTACTACCTTAGCATCCAAAGCACGTCAGGGTAAGCTGTCACCGGAGGATATGCAGGGCGGTACCTTTACTGTCAACAATACAGGCTCCTTTGGTTCGGTTTCGTCAATGGGAGTAATCAATTCGCCGCAAGCAGCGATTTTACAAGTCGAATCTATCGTAAAACGGCCTGTCATTATCAATGATATGTTTGCTGCCCGCGATATGGTGAATTTATCTCTTTCTTTAGACCATCGTATTTTAGACGGTCTTGTATGCGGAAGATTTTTATCTAGTGTGAAAGAAATCCTTGAAGGGATGAACGACTCAACTATAACCCTTTATTAAGCCAACACGAATAGATTGAATTTTTAACTGCTAGCTGATAAGCTATAATTATATTTTAAGTAAAAAGGGTGAAGTACAATGGATTTCGATTTATTTATGCAGGATGTTGTTAACGTTGCAAGAACAGATATAACAGAATCAGGTTATGAGGAAGCACGTACAGCAGAGGAAGTAGATGCCGCGCTGACTCGTGAAGGAACTACACTTGTCATGGTGAATTCAACATGCGGCTGTGCCGGCGGTGTAGCCCGTCCAGCAGCAGGGAATGCGATTCATTATGATAAGCGTCCAGATCACTTAGTCACGGTGTTTGCCGGACAGGATAAAGAAGCGACAGAGCAGGCAAGAACTTATTTTGAAGGATATCCGCCATCCTCTCCTTGTTTCGCATTGCTTAAGGACGGAAAAATCCTTGATATGGTAGAGCGGAATGAGATTGAAGGACATAGCGCCATGGAAGTATCTGCGAAGCTTCAAGGCCTGTTTGATCAATATTGCGAAGAAGTATAAGAGATATTAAAAGGCTGTCATCAGGCAGCCTTCTTTGTGTATTCTTATATCAGGAGGTTTATAAAGGGTGAAAATTGGATATCGTACCCTAAAAACTGCTATCGGAACTCCCATTGCAATTTCGTTGGCACAATGGGTTGGTCTTTCAAATTTTATTTCCGCTGGAATATTAACGATTCTCTGTATCCAGCCGTCGAGAAAATCTTCTTTTTTAAGTGCGTGGCAGCGGTTTATTGCATGTACAGCAGCCGTTGTTTTTTCATGTGTTATTTTTGAATTAATAGGCTATCATACAATTTCTATATTTTTACTGCTTCTTTTATTTATTCCAGCAACGGTTAGATTAAAAGCAACTCCAGGAATTGCATCCAGTTCCGTTGTCATGCTGAATTTATATGGCTCTGGAGGTGTAACACTTTCTCTGGTCGGCGAGCAGTTCGTTCTAATTACCATTGGGCTGGGGGTAGGACTTCTGTTGAATATTTATATGCCAAGCTTGGATAATAAATTAAAGAAGCTGCAAGCACAGTTAGAAAAGAATTTCAGCCGTATTCTATATGAATATTCTTTGTATATCCGGGATGAAAATGACGCGTGGCAAGGAAAAGAAATAGCAGCTACAGAGGATATCCTGGCTGAAGCAAAACAGTTAGTTATCCGGGATAGAGATAACCATTTATTACGAAATGAGCATACCTATTATAATTATTTTAGGATGAGAGAAAGACAGTTTGAGCTGTTGAAGAAAATGCTTCCGCTTGTTACGCATCTTCCAAAGACAGATCATATTGCCCTTGAGATTGCAGATTTCTTTGAGCGATTATCTAAAGCTGTCCATCCAGGAAATACAGCAATTACTTTTTTAGAGCAGTTAAAAGAATTAAAGCGGGAATTTCACGCGGAGGAGTTACCGGAAACGAGAGAAGCGTTTGAAACAAGGGCGCACTTATTTCAATTATTACATGAAATAGAAGAGTACTTGATTATAAAAAATAAATTCAAAAAAAGTGACGTAACGCCTTGGAAGAAAAGGAAAAAAGAAGCTTAGCTTTTCCTTTTTACATAAGATTGGAACCATATCAAAAGGCTGTGCCAAAATGAAATAATCATTTTGGCACAGCCTTTTATTTTTAAACAAATGCAGCCAGTCCAGCTGTAATTGCTGAAATAAGCATTAGAGCGACCATGAAATAGATAATCATTTTCGTGCGGCGTTCACGTTTTGAACGCTTTTTTTGCACAGATTGCTTTGCTGCCATGAAATATCCCCCTTTAGAATCCGATATCATCTACCGCTATTTTAACGTGAAATGATTCATCCGACAAGCTAATCGTATGGTTTTTCTTAAAATGTTCTTCCGGATTTTAATTAACGGATGAGAGAAACTTAGACTCCAATTCATTCTACTGTAAAAAAAAGAGAAAATATAGTAGCCTAGAAGGTAGGAGGTTACGCAAATGAGTGTGAATGAAGAAAGATTAGTTAATGAATTTTTAGAACTTGTGCAGGTAGATTCTGAAACAGGTTTCGAAAGTGAGATAGCATCGGTTTTAACCAAAAAAATGGAAGCTCTAGGTGTGCAGGTGGAAGAAGATAATGCAAAAGAGCAGACAGGTCATGGTGCAGGAAATTTAATTTGTACATTGCCTGCAACTAAAGACGGCGCGGATGCTATTTATTTTACTTCCCATATGGATACGGTTGTTCCCGGGAAGAGTATACATCCAATTATTAAAGAAGGCGTGATTTCTTCAGAGGGAGAGACAATTCTAGGTTCAGACGATAAAGCAGGCTTAGCTGCCATGTTTGAGCTGATTAAAGTGCTTCAGGAAAATAACATTCCTCACGGCCAGATCCAATTTATTATTACTGTAGGAGAAGAATCTGGCCTGGTAGGCGCTAAAGCGTTAGATTCCTCGAAGTTAGATGCGCGTTATGGATATGCGTTAGACAGTAATGGAAACGTTGGTGATATTGTTGTGGCTGCACCTACGCAGGCGAAAATCCATGCAACCATAACCGGCAAAACAGCACATGCTGGATTGGAGCCGGAAAAAGGTGTTTCTGCCATTACGATTGCCTCTAAAGCTATTTCTAAAATGCCTTTGGGACGTATTGATAAGGAAACAACTGCTAATATCGGACGCTTTGAGGGCGGCAAACAGACAAATATTGTTGTAGATCATGTAGAAATTTTAGCAGAGGCACGTTCCCTGTCTGAAGAGAAGATGGAAAAACAGGTCGAGAAAATGAAAGCAGCTTTTGAAGAGGCTGCTGAAGAGCTTGGCGGTTCCGCTGATGTAAAGATAGCAATCGCTTATCCCGGCTATCATTTTAAAGCGGGAGACCAGGTGGTTGAGGTTGCCAGAAAAGCTGCAAAAGCAATCGGCAGAGAAAGTAAATTAGAACAGAGCGGCGGAGGCAGTGACGCCAATGTGATTGCAGGGTATGGAATCCCTACCGTTAATCTGGCAGTTGGTTATGAAGGGATTCATACGACCAATGAGCGGATTAAAGTGGAAGATCTTGTGAAAGTAACTGAATTTGTTGTGGAAATTGTTAAAATCGCAGCAAAATAAGATAAAGCTTCCATTCTTGGAGCGGCTTTCTGTGAAAAAGGAGAATGCATTCCATGATGGAGTGTGTTCTTCTTTTGTTAAGAATAGAGGTGTTATGATGGAACAGCCGGTCAATTCGAAAAGACGAGTTATCTTCCATATAGATATGAACTGCTTTTATGCTTCGGTAGAAATGGCGCATAATCCGGAATTAAAAGGAAAGCCGATTGCAATCGCCGGAAACCCGGAAGAGCGGAAGGGGATTATTGTTACAAGCAGCTATGAAGCCAGAGCAAAAGGCGTGAAAACGACGATGCCCGTGTGGCAGGCAAAAAAATTATGCCCCGATTTATTATTGATGCGGCCTAATTTTGACAGATACCGGGAAGCGTCCCGGGCTATTTTTAAGATACTTTCAGAAATTACACCGCTCGTCCAGCCGGTTTCGATTGATGAAGGCTACCTGGATATTACTGATACGGAAGGATTCGGAACGCCGGTAGAAATAGCTAATTACCTGCAGCAGCGGATATTAAAAGAGCTGGATATCCCATGCAGTCTTGGTATTGCCCCGAATAAATTTCTGGCAAAAATGGCGTCAGATATGAAAAAACCTTTAGGAATAACTATCCTTCGAAAGCGGGAATTATCTAACGTATTATGGCCACTTCCAATTGAAGAAATGCACGGAATCGGGAAGAAGACTGCTGAAAAACTTCGAAAAGTATCTATTCATACAATCGGTGATTTAGCTGTACATGATGTCTATCAATTAAAGCAGCTATTAGGGGTTAATGGAGAAAGAATGAAGAACCTGGCCAATGGAATAGACTATCGGATTGTGGATCCAGAAGCGGTACATGATTTCAAAAGTATCGGTAGCTCACAGACATTGGCTCATGATTCAACAGATTGGGATGAACTTCACCAGCTGTTAGGCCAGCTTACCGACAATGTAGCAAGAAGAGCGAAACGAAAAAATGCGACAGGAAAAAGCGTTCAATTAATGATTCGTTTTCACAACCATCAAACGATTACGCGCAGTAAAACATTGCAAGGGTATATCGATGAAAAAGAAGATATTCTTTTTGTCGCAAAGGAGCTATTAAAGAAACATTGGAATGAAGAGCCTGTACGGCTATTGGGTGTCTCTTTGCAAAGTGTAGAGGAGAAGAGTCAAGTAGGAGAACAGCTTGATTTGTTTACTTACCGCGATAACGCTAAAAAAGAAAAGCTCTACGAAACCATGGAAGCATTAACGGATAAATACGGAAAAGATATATTTTTATCTTTAAAAAATGAAGAGAAGGACAAACAGCAGCCACGGACAAGCTTTCAAAAAGATTTCCTAGATGATTATAAAAAGCCTTGATTTTATATCTATTGAAATAGAATAAAATCAAGGCTTTTGTTTTTTTAAGATAAGAATTTCTTCAAAATATTTGAAGTAACCGTACCGCCCGAATAACGGAATGGCAAATCAAATTTCGTTGTTTGTTTTAAGATGCTTTTCTGATGTGAAAATGTATCAAAGCTGGCTTTCCCGTGATAGCTTCCCATTCCGCTCTGCCCGACTCCGCCAAACGGAAGATACGGGTTTGCTAAATGGAAGAATGTATCATTGATAGAACCGCCGCCAAATGAAACGTATTCCATAACCTGAGACTGCATTCTCGGATTTTCTCCAAAATAGTATAGTGCTAATGGTTTTTCTCTTGATTTAATCAACGAAAGGGCGTCCTCTATATTCTCAAACGATAATACGGGAAGAATCGGTCCAAATATCTCTTCTTGCATAATAGGGTCTTCCCAATCTATTTTATCAAGAATAGTAGGTTCAATGATTAATTCTTCATCATTATATTCTCCACCATGAACAATATGATCTTCATTTAAAAATGCTTTTAAGCGGTTAAAATGATCCAGATTTATGATTCTTGAATAATTTTCACCCTGGAGTACATTCTTGCCAAATAAAGACTTTATTTGCTTTTTCATTGCTTTTAAAAGCTTGAATTTAACAGATTCTTGTACTAATAAATAATCCGGCGCCACACAGGTCTGACCGGCATTTGTATATTTTCCCCATACAATTCGTTTAGCTGCCAATTGGATGTTTGCATCTTCATCTACAATTGCAGGATTTTTTCCGCCCAGCTCTAACGTTACCGGAGTTAAATGCTCGCTTGCGGCCCGCATCACGATTTTTCCAACTGCACTTCCTCCGGTAAAGAAAATGTGATCAAAACGCTGTTTTAACAGCTCTGTTGTTTCTTCGACAGCACCCTGAACAACAGTGAAATAAGACGGGTCGAAATGCTCTTCTGCGATTCTGGCAAGAAAATCGGATGTATGCGGAGCATGTTCAGACGGCTTCAGAATAACTGAGTTACCTGCTGCAATCGCTCCGATAACAGGTACTAATGATAATTGTAAAGGATAATTCCATGGTGCAATAACGAGCACAACACCGAGCGGTTCTTTTATAATATAGCTTTTCGAGCCTTTATGCGTTAATGGAGAGGCAACTTTTTCAGGCTGCATCCAGTAGCGGAGATTTTTAATGGCTACTTCCAATTCGCTTTGAATAATACCAATCTCCGTAAGTATTATTTCATGATCAGGTTTATTTAAATCTTTTTTTAATACATCATATATCTCTTCTTCATTATCTTTGAAAATCTTTTTGATTTTTTCTAATTGTTGTTTACGAAACGTATAATCAACGGTATTTCCTTGATCAATATATTTTCGATGATCATCAACAATTTGCTGATAGTTTTCTTGTAAGGTCATCAAATCTGTCTCTCCCTTTCTCACTTCAAGAGGATGTGCAAGCTGTAAACGATGCACAAACTATAATTGAAACACACTAAAATCGCCGGCTATGGATGTATTCAAAAATACTTCTTTTGTCTCTTCCAGAAACGCATCCATATCTGAAAATTGATATCTTGAAGATATGTGTGTCAAGATTAGCTGTTTACATCCTGCATCAAGCGCTATTTTAGCGGCTTGTATATTTGTTGAATGAAAATAATCCTCTGCAAGTGCCTCTTTATCTGCAGCAAAGGTTGCTTCATGAATTAACAGATCGCTATTTTTTACAAATTCTTTATGCGCCGCCTGATAGGTGGTGTCCCCAAGAATTGAAATAACCCTTCCTTTTTTGGGCGAGCCGATAAAATCAGAACGGTAAATTATCGTGCCATCTTCCAGAGTGACAGAAGGTTTTTCTTTTATTTCGCCGTAAACTGGACCGGGACGTACCCCTTTTTCTTTTAATTTATCTACAAGAAGCTCACCTGGCTTGTCTTTTTCAACAATACGGAAACCAAAGCTTGGTACACCGTGGACAAGTTTTTTTGCATATACTTCGATGGCTTCCGTTTCAAATAACAGTCCTTCTTTTATCTCTATAACAGTAAGAGGATACGTTAAATGCGTATAGCTTAATTTCAAAGCAGCTTGGATAAATTCCTTTGAACCCTCCGGACCATAAATGGTTAATGGTCTGTCTGCGCCTGCCTGAAATGAACGGCTGCTGAGAAATCCCGGTAATCCATAAATATGATCGCCATGCATATGGGAAATAAAGATTTTATTTATTTTTCCCGGTTTAATTTTAGTATGAAGAAGCTGATGCTGCGTGGCTTCTCCGCAATCAAACAACCAGACTTCATTTAATTCTTGCAGCATGCTGAGTGCAACGGCTGTTACATTCCTTTCTTTAGAAGGAAGTCCTGCTCCGGTGCCTAAGAAAGTAATTTCCATGTTTCAATCTCACCTTAATATTATATTATAATTTAAAATTTTACCCAAATATACGACAATCATCAACGCAGAAGGTCAAAAATTAGGAAGCGCTCTTCAATCAAGACAAAAAACTGCGATATAATGCTTTGCGTACAGCAAACGCCCGATTGGGTACATCAGTAAATATGCTATTTACTTTGTAAGAAAAGCATCGATTTAAAAGCCGGGTTGAATTCACCGTATACACTCTTACCGGAATCCCGTTTTTCATCGCTTCATTTATGAGCTGCTGACGCAGCAGCGTGTGTTTTATATGAACGGCTGTTGCGCCGATAGACAAGGCATATGCTAATAAATCTCTTCTTGATCGCTTGGTTAACCAACCGATATTTGAAATTTCATCAAAACTTGCCAGGCGCGTTATACTGGTATCAGAGAATGTAGAAAAGTATGTCCGGTCCAGCATTTGATATTGTTTAATAAGCTGATATGTAATTTTCTCCAGATTCTTATGTGCAATTTTATTATTTTTTAATTCTAAATGAAGAATCAAAGGTTTATCTTTGATCCAGATTAGAAATTCCTCCAGTGTTACGATCCGTGTTCCTGCAAATTCAGTGTGAAAGGATTTGCCCATGTCTAATTGTTTTAGCTCGTCCAGCGTAAATTGAGTAATCCATCCTTTTACTCCAAAAATACGCTGCAAACCTTCATCATGAAAAAGGACAGGAATATTATCCTTTGTTAATTGGACATCTGTTTCAATGCCATCAGCCTTCATCTCGTAAGCAAGCTCAAAAGCCGGGAAACTGTTCTCAGGGGCATAATTGCTTGCACCCCGGTGTGCGATAATGGACGTCATCGTGTCACCCCCAATCTTATTGTGTTAGATTTTCCCCCGTAAGTCAATGTTTAAACCAGTGTACGGGAGGATTGTTTCGTTGTACAATATATATAAACACAGGATATCCATCTAATAAATGATGTTCACACTTTGAAAGCAAGGTCACACACTTTAAATCATTATATGAAGTAAGGGTCGATAAATATGAGAATAGGAAGAAATCATTTTGTTAAAGATAAAAAAATTATTGTCACCGGTGCATCAAAAGGAATTGGAAGAGGGATTGCTATAGAAATCGCTGCTCATGGCGGCATACCTATTTTAATCGCAAGGTCACAAGAATTGCTGCAAGAATTAGCAGATGAAATAGAAGCAAATAACGGCATTTGCAGGGTTTATTCCATTGACAGATTTTCAAGGGAAGCAATTGAAGAACAGATTAATGATATGTTGGAGACAGAGAAGCGTATTCATGGATTAATCAATAATGCAGGCTTTGGTGTATTTGATTCAATCGAAGAATTAAATATGGATGAGGTAGAGGAAATGTTTCAGGTGAATGTTTTAGCAGGGATGCAATATGCAAAAGCCTTCCTGCCACATTTTCTGCAGTTTAAAGGGAAATCGCATATTATTAATATTGTTTCTCAGGCTGCAAAATTGCCAACACCAAAAGCAGCAGGATATGCTGCGTCTAAACATGCGATGCTGGGCTTTACAAATGTACTCAGACAAGAGACAAGGGGAAGCAGCCTGACGGTCACTTCTGTTAATCTGGGCCCGGTGAAAACAAACTTTTTTGAGATGGCTGATAAGGAGGGCAAATACCAGCAGAATGTAGAAAAGTATATGCTTTCTCCTGAAAAAGTAGCTTCAAAGGTAGTGCATTCTTTATTTTCTAATAGAAGAGAAATCAATATGCCGTGGTGGATGGAAGCTGGCAGTATTCTGTATCGCTTATTTCCAGGGTTAATGGAGAAACTCCTTCAATCTCAATTTGATAAAAAATAATAGAGTAAGTATATCTTATAAAACAGGTCTGCTTTTCCTGAGCATCATCTCTCAGTGAAAGCAGACCTGTTTCTTTGGCAATGCTGTAAAAGGCTTATGAAGTTGCGGAAACTCCGCCTTTTTTAACGATGCTGCTCATACTGTGAAGCTTTGGACAGCTGCTGCAGAATAGGATAAGCTGCATCGGTGATTTCGTTAATTGATTGGTGAACTGCAATATTTTTTTCTAATTGTTCCAGAGAGCTTGCTCCAAAGACGGTTGACGTAATCGCAGGATGATTAGCTGCATAATACATCGCTAATTGCTGCAGAGAACTGTCCGGCAACGCCTGTTCCAATTCATAATAAAGTGATTTTAATTCGCTGTAGGAATAGTCGAGGTAGCCGTCCTCCGCTTTTTTATCGAGAACTTCATCGGCTTTATTGCTTAGTAGCCCCTGTGCCAGCGGACCGCGGGCAACAACACCGATTTTATTTTCTTCTGCAATCGGTAGAATGGCTTCCTCTGGTCTTCTGTCTAAAAGACTGTACTGTGTCATTAAAATATCAATAGAGGAGCGGATGGCGTATTCCCGGACAACATTTGGACGGATGGACGAAATACCATAGGTGCGGATTAGACCATCTTTCTTTAGTTCATCAAAAGCTTCTATGGTTTCATCGATTGGATCCTCCAATGTGCCGCCATGAAGCATGTAGACATCAATATAGTCTGTATTCAGTCTTTGTAAACTATCCCGGACGGCTTTGTGGATATATTTCTTCGAAGGATCCCAGAACCAATCATCTTTACCTTTTTCAAAATGGTTTCCGACCTTTGTAGTCACAACTACATCCGATCTGCGATGCTTTATTGCTTCTCCAACGATTTTTTCATTCTCGCCAAAGTGATAAAGGTCTGCCGTATCTAAGTGATTGATTCCTTTATCTAACGCATAATCAATCATTTTTTTACCTTGCTGTACATTTGTTCCCAGCGACATACAGCCGAGAGTTAAATCAGAAATTTCGATATCGCTTTTGCCAAGCTGCCGTTTCTTCATGCTATTCCTCCTTGTAAATCCGGTATGCATATATTGTAGAGGGTGATAGAAAAGAATACAATTAATACACTTTTTTAACGAATGAAATAAGTCATTTCTATCAAATAGTTTGTGGGGCGGATGGGAATGATAATCAGTGTCTGAAAGTAATGAATGGTTAAGAAATAAAATACCGTTTGTCATAAAAAAAGAAATCGAATCAGAAGAAAAAAAGAAATAGACTTGCTACAATAGAGTTCTGCGAATAAAATGAATGGAAAGACACATATAAGGGAATTGCATTCAGCAGGAATTTCACAGGCGATTGTCCATAAAAAAGTACTTGTTCAAACTGCTGGCGGGTCAGCCTGTTAACCTGCACTAAATGACGAAAAGGTGGAGTAGCATATATGCAACGTTTTGAAGAAAAAACAATGACATCCAAAAAAATATTTGAAGGGAACATTATTGATGTACAACTAGATGAGGTACGGCTTCCCAATGGAGAAACAGCTCAAAGAGAGCTTGTCTATCATCCAGGAGCCGTAGCGATTATTCCAATTACACCAGATAATAAAATTGTACTTGTAGAACAATATCGCAAACCATTGGAAAGAACATTAGTAGAAATTCCGGCAGGGAAGCTGGAGCAGAATGAAAATCCATTAACTGCCGCAGTCCGTGAGCTGGAAGAAGAAACAGGGTATACAACAACTAATCTCTCGCAAGTGACCTCTTTTTACACCTCTCCAGGCTTTGCTAATGAACTGGTGTATGTTTACGTCACCAATGATTTAATTAAAATGGAAAATCCGCCGGCGGGCGATGACGATGAATTTGTGGAAATCATGGAAGTAACGTTAGATGAAGCAAAAGACCTCGTGGAAAAAGGGCGTATTCAAGACGCAAAAACGAACTATGCTGTTCTTTATTTACATGCTTTAACGAAATAAGAAAAAAGGTTTTCACCGGACGCGTTCTACCTGCTCTATTAAAAGATAAAAATTAATAGGTATGTTTTAAGAGGGATTCTCATAGTTTGAAGTATAGGAACTATAGTGAAGTCAGGAGGATCTCAATGTATAATACCTCTCAACATTTATTAATCGGGCATATAAAACGGCACACGACCATTTATGTATTTACTGCCATTCTTTTTTTGACAGGCATCGTGTTCGGGGCTATCTTGGTAAATAGTATGGATTTTGTACAAAAACAAAATCTGTTCTTTTACTTGGAACGGTTCTTTACACAGCAAACAAATGAAGGAGAAGTTATTGGACGGCAGGATATATTTATTCAAAGTCTTCTTTATCATATTAAGTATCTTTCTTTTATTATATTATTGGCATTGAGTATGATTGGGCTCCCTATTATTTGGATTATGATATTCATGAAAGGGCTCGTTGTCGGTTTTTCAGTCGGTTTTATGGTCAATCAGCTGGGAGGGCAAGGGCTTCTTTTATCAACGATATCGATTGCTCCTCAAAACCTATTGATTATTCCTATATATATCATTGCAGGAAGTGTGGCTATGATATTTTCAATTGGTTTATGGCAGAAGCTTTTATTAAAGCATCAGTACCAGGAAGTATGGCCGCCTTTTATAAGATTGCTTATCACTTTTGCAATTTTAATTGTATGTACAGCATTAGCAGCATTGATGGAAGCTTATCTGTCAAATACACTTCTGTTAGAATGGATAGAGAGGTACCATGGATAATCCTCCTGCGGGAGAATAAAGTATCTTTATCTTAACTCCTTTACATTTTACATTACTTGCTTATTGCTTGATAAAAGGTATTTGTTTTAATATAATAATTTATGTTATTTTATAATAATTATTATTAACAATTGAGAATACCTTTGACACATGGAAGATAGATGCATATAATAAAAATGTAGAGTGAGGGAGGCGACTATCCATGGAACACCGGATTGAAAAAATAAAAAAACAGCTACATTCGCATAGCTACAAATTAACTCCCCAAAGGGAAGCTACGGTTCGAGTGCTTCTGGAAAGAGAAGACGATCACTTAAGTGCGGAGGATGTGTATCTTCTTGTAAAGGAGAAATCACCAGAAATTGGTCTGGCAACCGTTTATCGTACATTAGAATTATTATCCGAATTGAAAATAGTAGACAAAATTAATTTTGGTGATGGTGTATCCAGATATGATTTGCGTAAAGAAGGCGCAAAGCATTTCCATCATCATTTAGTATGTATTGAATGCGGCTCTGTTGAAGAGATTGAAAATGATTTATTAGGTGAAGTAGAACAAATCGTTGAAAATGACTGGGGCTTTGAGGTGAAGGATCATCGCTTAACCTTTCATGGGATTTGTCGCCAATGTCAAAAAGCAGCTGCAGCAGAAAAAGAAGATGTTCAAAAAGCAACATAAGTAATGAGAGTAAAACCTTTTTCCGGGAGAGAAAGGTTTTATTTTTATTTGGAGCAAAATACATATTGATCAGCAACAGGGATAGCCGGCGGCAGAATGTCATTACATACTGCCGCCGGGCTGAGGCGGTGAAGAAAATCAAATATATCTTTTTAAAATGCGATCTACGCTGCCGCCATAGACCTCGCCAAACATATTTAAATGAACAAGCAAGTGGAAAAGCTGGTAAATCGGCTTCACGTCCTGATAATAATCAGCTAGTGGCATTGCTTCCTGATATTGCGAATAAAACGTATTGGAAAACCCACCAAAGAGTTCCGTGAAAGCTAGTTCAAATAAATGGTCCCCGTAAAGTATAGAGGGATCAATCAGATAAGGCTGTCCTGCGCCCCCTATAATCCAATTGCCTCCCCATAAATCACCGTGTAATAAGGAAACCCTAGGCTGACTGGGGAGATAAAGATCTAAATCACGAATCAATGCCTCTAGTTTTAAACGTCTATTTTGGTTCATCCGATTGTACTGCACCGCCAAATCTAACTGGGGCTGAAGCCGATGCTCACGATAATAATCCACCCAATTGGTGTACCACTCATTTGACTGAGTTAATTTTCCAACATAAGTTGACTGATCTAAACCATATGCTGTGGAGCCGCCGACTAAATGCATCGAGGCCAGCTGTTTGCCTAAATGCTGCTCTGCAACTGCAGTTTCTTCTCCCTCAATCCACTCCATAATCAGCATCATTTCTTCATTTCCGGCGGAATTATCAAAGTAGTATACTTCCGGTACAGCAATTGTCTGTGTCGAACGAATTTTTTCCAGTCCATTTACTTCTATTTGAAAAAAATCACTGGCTGCACTTTGATTCGCTTTTATAAAATATTCCTGCTTTCCGGTTTTTACATAGTAAGCCTGATTAATATCGCCGCCGGAAATGGGCGTCTTTGTTTCGATAGCGGAGTTGTCACCTAATTGTTTTAATTTTTCTTCAAGCACCTGTAAGACCTCCTTTTTGATTAATTTTAGTATGGCAAAAATCTGGACGACACAAAAGTGTAAAAGTGTTTGTAGTTTAACTCTGCTTCCAATCATTGTATAATATTAACAGAAGGAGATGTACCGATTTTGTTCCTGTCCGCATCTTTTTCTTGTATTTTTGAAGAGCTTGTTTGCATATTCTAACTATAAACGTGTTTGGCTGCGATACAGCGTAACAGCACAGGGAGGTTAGAGTATGGAGAAGCATGTTAAGGAAACTGTTAAAATATTTATTTGGTTTATGATAGGTGCTTGCTTTTTTTCGGTTTGTCTGCATTTTATATATAAAGAGTTTCAAGAAATGCATCGTTATGATTTGCCGGAAGGACCAGCGGTTAAGGTGGTGGAGGAGGGGATTCCCTGGTTTCCATTTGATTTTCTGAAAGGGGAATAAATATGTTGAAATATGCATTAGAGGATTTTTTTCATTTTCTGCGGGTAGAGAAGGGATTGTCAGATAATACCATCACTTCTTATCAGAGAGATCTTACTGCTTACGAGAAACATTTGACCCAAATCGGCTATAATGTTTGGAATGAAATCACCCGAAATGATATTATGCGCTTTTTGTATGAGCTAAAAGACAGCGGTAAGTCGACTGCTACGATTTCGAGGCATATTTCTTCTATCAGATCCTTTCACCAATTTTTAATACGGGAGAGAATTGCTGATACAGATCCCAGTCTGCATATTGAAACTCCGAAAAAAGACAGGAAGCTTCCGGATACACTTTCTCAGGAGGAAGTAGATCGATTATTAAGCATAAACACTGCAACACCGCTGTCACTGCGCAATAAGGCAATGCTAGAATTATTATATGCCACGGGCTTGCGTGTATCTGAAATGATAGGCTTAAAACTGGAGGATTTACACTTGACGATGGGCTTTGTCCAATGTATGGGGAAAGGCTCGAAAGAAAGGATTGTTCCACTGGGAGACACAGCCAGAAAGACTCTGGAGGATTATATACAAACGGCGAGAAAAGAGCTTGTGAAGAAAAACAAACAGGAGAGTGCACTTTTTTTAAATCAGCATGGCCGTCCTTTAAGCAGACAGGGATTTTGGAAAATTTTAAAGGGATTGGCTATAAAAGCTGATATTCATAAGACAATCACTCCGCATACTTTAAGGCATTCTTTCGCCACCCATCTATTGGAAAACGGAGCAGATCTAAGAATTGTACAAGAGATGCTTGGACATGCGGATATATCGACAACACAAATTTATACGCATGTAACGAAAGCTAGGCTGAAGGATATCTATCAATCTTATCATCCGAGAGCTTAATTTATCTTTATTAAATGTAAAAAAGTGTTTCAGCAAAAATTTCATTGACCTTTTGTTGTCAGACATCTAACATCTATAATAAATATCATACGGAACCATAGTTTCGGGAATATAGTACATAGGAGGTAGATACAAATGAAATCATTTAAACGTGTATTTTTAATTGTCATGGATTCAGTAGGGATTGGAGAGGCACCGGACGCCGCGAAGTTTGATGATTTGGGAGCGGATACACTAGGCCATATTGCAGAAGAAATGAATGGGCTGGATATGCCGACGATGGGAAGCCTAGGCCTGAGCAATATTCGTGAAATTAAAGGGATTGCTCCGGCGGACAAGCCTAAAGCACATTATACAAAAATGCAGGAGGCTTCTAATGGAAAAGATACCATGACTGGTCATTGGGAAATTATGGGACTCCGTATTGACCAGCCATTCCGAACGTTCCCGGATGGATTCCCAGATGAGCTTATTCAAGCATTAGAAGAAAAGACTGGAAGAAAAGTAATTGGCAATAAACCGGCATCTGGAACAGAAATATTAGTAGAGCTTGGAAAAGAACATGTCGAAACGGGCAGCTTGATTGTGTACACATCTGCAGATTCTGTTCTGCAGATTGCTGCTCATGAGGATGTGGTTCCAATCGATGAATTGTACCAGATTTGTGAAATTGCCAGAGAGCTCACGCTGGATGAGAAGTATATGGTAGGGCGTGTCATTGCCCGTCCGTTCGTAGGAGAGCCGGGGGCTTTTGAACGTACATCCAACAGACATGACTACGCGTTAAAACCTTTTGGGCGCACAGTGATGAATGAATTAAAAGATGCCGGAATTGACGTTATCGCACTTGGGAAGATATCTGATATTTATGATGGGGAAGGAGTGACAGAGGCAGTCCGTACAAAGGATAACGATGATGGAATGGTGAAATTAAGTGATACGTTGAAAAAGGAATTCACCGGCTTAAGCTTCCTTAACCTGGTTGATTTCGATGCAAAGTATGGCCATCGCAGAGATCCAATGGGATATGGAAAAGCGCTGGAGACCTATGATAAACAGCTGCCGGAAATACTTGATCAGCTGCAGGAAGATGATTTATTGATTATTACAGCTGACCACGGAAATGATCCGATACATCACGGAACGGATCATACCCGCGAATATGTGCCGCTGCTTGTTTACCACATAGGTATTGAAGAAGGGAAAGAGCTTCCGGTCAGGACAACTTTTGCGGATATCGGTGCAACCATTGCAGACAATTTTAATATTACATTACCGGAACATGGTACGAGCTTTTTAGACGATATTAAATAAATAGAGAGGGCGATTAACATGAATACGGTAGAGATAATCAATAAGAAAAAATACGGAGAAGCATTATCTTATGAAGAAATCGAGTATATGATAGATGGATATGTCAATGATACGATACCGGATTATCAAATCGCAAGCTGGTTGATGGCCGTATATTTTCAAGGTTTAAACAGTGATGAGACCTCTGCACTTACAGACTTCATGGTGAAGTCTGGGGAAACCATCGATTTATCCTTTTTAAATACCACAGTTGTAGACAAACACTCTACTGGCGGCGTAGGGGACAAGGTCAGTTTAGTAGTCGCTCCGATTATCACGTCCTTAGGCATCCCTTTTGCAAAAATGAGCGGACGCGGGCTCGGTCATACTGGCGGAACGGTAGATAAGCTGGAATCGATTAAAGGGTTTCATACAGAGCTTCCGTTAGACAGGTTTAAAGAGCAGGTACAAGAATTAGGTATCGCGCTGGTCGGACAATCAGGGAATTTAGTACCTGCGGATAAAAAGATTTATGCTTTAAGAGATGTGACAGGTACGGTTGACTCTATTCCATTAATTGCAAGCTCCATCATGAGTAAGAAAATAGCCTCCGGAGCAGATGCCATCGTATTAGATATTAAAGTCGGCAATGGCGCTTTTATGAAAACAGAAGAGGAAGCAAGGAAGCTTGCGGAAACAATGGTTGCCATCGGGAAAAAGTTAAATCGGGAAACCGTGGCTGTTTTAACTAATATGGATCAGCCTCTTGGCACAGAAATCGGTAATGGAAATGAAGTGCTGGAGGCAGTAAAATTATTACGTGACCAGGAATATAGTCAGGATTTATATGATGTCTCTGTAGAGATTGCTGCGCAAATGGTCTATCTGGCCGGAAAAGCAACGACGGAAGAACAAGGCAGAAAATTGGTTGAAGAAGTGATTCAAAATGGAGATGCTTATGAGAAGTTTGTTACCTTTATTGAGGCACAAGATGGGGATATGTCCAGTATTCATGAAATCGAAGCAAAGCAATCTATTGATGTGACTTCAGAGAAGGCAGGGTATATTTCTTCTGTCGAAACACAGCAGATGGGAGAGGCTGCTATGCTGCTCGGCGCCGGCAGAAAAACAAAGGATGATCAAATCGATCATCAAGTAGGAATCACCTTTCATGTAAAGCTGGGTGATAAGCTGCAGGCTGGCGATAAGCTTGCAACCATCCATACTAATATAGAAGATAATGCAGCTGTCATTCAGAAAATAAAGGATGCAATTACAATTACGCAAACTCCCGTTCAAGTAAATCCAAGTGTTATTGATGTTATCCATTAAATAGAGATGAGTGGAAAAAGAGCTTTAGAAATCACTGTATAGTGTCTAAAGCTCTTTTTTCTTTTTTTAAAGGCTCTATACTGAATGTGGTGGTGTCCTCCGTTCCATCGCCAGATGGAACGGAGGCAAAAAAATACACTCCTTTTCCTCTCTCTGATAACCTTGAGTTGTCGA